>CAMRCY010000004.1 GCA_947041165.1 uncultured Deferribacteraceae bacterium
AAGCTTCCAAAGATGCAGATATTATAAGTAGGTATCTGATCGGTGATGATGAAATAAAAAAAGATCTGATAGAGAAACATACGAGTGTAAAAAAAGATAAAGAAGTCGAAAGGTAATATTTTCACAAATAGTCAGTACTAACTTTTTCAATAAAAAAAGTAGAGGGTAATGAAATATTACTCTCTACTTAAATCTATGTAACTCTAATTTATTTATTCGTACTTACTACAATATTTTTTTGGATTAGTTAAACATACTTTGTCGTACAAATCTTTAAAACTATTACAACCTATATCATAACCACCATCACAAGCTTTTTTATAAAGTGATAATGCTTTATCATAATCTTTAGGAAATATTGTGTCATAGTTATGAAAGTGAGCTAGATTAATACAGCCTACTAAATCACCACCATTACAAGCTATTTTGAAATAGTTATAAGATTTTTGATAATCAATAAATTCTGATCCATAAACATAGCCAACATCTTTACAAGCAGAGTAGTTTTTCTTACTACAAAGTTCTTTACTGTTTTTTAGTTTAAAGTAAGCGTTCTTAATGGTTTGATAATTATAATTATCATAAGGTTTGCCATTTCTGATTGCTTCGATATAAAGAGATAAAATCTCCTCTCTTTCTTCATTGGTGATACCTTTTGTTTTAGCTAAATCTAGAGCTAACTTTTGTAATGTTGTCGCTAATATTTTCTGTTTTGCTTCAATATTTGGATTTGCAAACGTCATGTTCACATTCATAAATACTAATAACAATGTTGAGAAGATTGTAATCAAAAAACTCATAAACACTCCCATGTTAATTTCATTTACTATAACATATTATCTGATAATTTAAAGTGAAATAAAGTTTAATTATCGAATACGCTATCTTTTATAATTCCACCTACTCCTTTTACACTATTCATTGTTTCGCCTATTCTATCTTTAACTCCATCCATAAACAGAGTACCAGTATTTGCTCCTACCATGCTTTCGCCTCTATCTTGCATATCTTTGATTTGACCAAAAAGAATCTCTTCTCTTTGTCCATTAGTTAAACCTTGAGTGTTTGCAAGTAAAGAGGCACTTTGTTGCAACATACCTGTAGTCTCATCAATAGTTTTATTATTACCTGCCGATAGAGAAGTGCTAACATTTGCATTCATTACAAATCCTGTCTCTGTGAGAGGGATATGTCCTCCAGCAGAGGCTGTGCCACCAGCACCAGCATTGAAATTACTAGCTTGAGTAACACTTTCATTTAATATTAATGAACGACTTATTTGCATAAGTGCAGTATTACCACTATCCGTAACATTTGTCACTTCACCATTAGCACCTTTACTACCAAATACAACACCTGCTAATTGACCATAGTTTCCTTCTTTTACAGCTTCTATAGCTGCATTACCTGCATTAAAGCTATCTCCCATAGATGAGTTGTTTCCAATATTTATATTTTTTCCTTGAGAGTAATTTGTTTCAACCCAGCTACCATTCTGCAATGCATGATCTTGTCTTATAGCTTGTCCAGCACCGTTTGAATAACTATCACTCATAGTTGATCCATTATAGGATTGTGTATGAGCTATGCCATTCTCTTCAGAAGTTTTAGAGCCTGTTATCATGCCATTAGCAAATGTTGTAAAGTTCGTATATGCAGTTCCATCTTTTTCACCCTGTAGCGTAGTTGAGTGAACATTACCTTGATTATCTAGTGCTTGCGTCATGTGGATACCATCATCACTGCTTAACTTCATATTCTGTAACTCTCCATCAGCATAACCGTAAGCTAGAGTTTGACCTGATTTAAAAGTGTCTACTCCAAATTTAGAGTTTAAACCTGATGCTGTTTCTGCATCAAGAACATTACCACTTCTTTGAAATCCACCAAACTGTTCAGTTGTTAAACCTAATGCACTTGCTTGTGATGCTGTTGCTGTTGTTGCTCCATAGTTAGAGAGAGTGTTAGTCGTATTTGCAAGAACATTCGCACCAACTACTGCTTGATCACTTCCCATAGCATTCTTCATAGCATTAGCATTACCAATTGAAGTCTCTGAATTTTGGTAAGCTCTAGAAGCAATACCACTTCCTTGATTAGCTACAGTGAACTCATTTGCTCGCATACGTAATCCTAACTCTTCGCCTGCTTGTTCTTTTAATCTCATATCACCTGATGTACCTAAACTATCAGCTCTTGATCCTGCAGCTTGTTGAGCTGTTGATCCTAATTGACTACCGAACTGAGACATAGCGTAACTATTGATACCAGTGATAGCAGATGATATCGCAGTTGCAAGCCCTAACATTAACCATCTACTAGATCCATACAAACTTACAGCATCGGCTGCTTTTGATGAAACATCAAACATCTGATGAACGCCTAACTCGTTACCAGGACGTCGCATCACTGCGAACATATTCATCACTTCATTCTGATACTGCATATCCATAAAAGCATCTAGACTACCCCACAAAATCATCATCATAAATAAACCTAAATAAAATGTGATAGCTTTAACTGGATTGAAAAATAGAAATAAAACCAACAACGGAAATATACCGATCATCAAACCAAATACAACGCTCTTTAATCTTGGAAGTTGTGATTCTGCTAAAATACCTTGAGACATATTTTTCTTATTAACATCAGCTAAAGCCGACTCGATCATACCCTCGTTCGACATTATTATATACGATACGATATAACTTCTAAGATATTTATTAACATCACTATTTGGAGCTATACCACCCTTAACGATATGATTTAAATTCTGTGAGCATGAATCGTTTTTTATACCAGTACTCATTTCGCATTCATCTGTAATAACTTTCGTTATCGCAGCTATACTTAATTCTTTACTGATTTCATCATACGCCTCTGCACACGGATATGCTCTACCTTGTGCATCATCAGCAGTATAAACAATTGTACTTCTTGAACGTGTTTCAGATTTGATACTCGTCCAAATATCTGGACTGTTATGTATAATGTCAGGCGACTCAAAACCTAAACTAAGATCAGGTATTACACATTTATTATAGTAGCTACTAATCGATTTTTTAACGTGTATATTATCATTCAAATAATTTGTAGCCATTGTGTTTGTATTTGCAAGCAGTTGAAATCCATCTCCTTTACCTATAGCATCGTAAGGTATAAGAGGAGTCATAACTGTTTCAATCATCTCAACAATTGTTCGCTCAATCTTATTTTCTAGCGTACCGATGAACGCCATAACTTCAGGTACACCACCGATTGACTTAACTTCATTAAGCGTTAAATCGTGAATAGTAACTTCAACCTTTTTACCAGTAATAAGCAACATCACAGCCCAAGTGCCAGCTACATACATAATCCACATTTTGATATCAGCTTTACCCATACCTGTTTTAATCGTTGTAAAAATTGCTGTAAAAAATATCGCAGCAGCTGAAAATATAGCAAGCAATCCCATATAATCACTATCCTTTGAAAAGAGGTGAGCAACCATTGAAAACGCTCTATAAATATAATCTAACTCGCTATTAACTTCTATAATATAATCCATAGGTGTACACCTCTCTCCATACTAAATAATGATTACTTTCTACCTTCAAAACTGTTCTTAGATCGATTACTAATTACATTCTTTTTCATCTGATCGATAATCTCAAATTGAGTTTTTAACTCGTAAAGGCTTTGAGTATATCCTTCTCTGAACTCTACAAGTTTTGCATTTATACGTTTTCTATATTCGCCTAAAGCACCTTTTATTTGGATAAGATAATCGCCCTCAGCAGTCGCTGCATCTTCAATAGCAATAATCATCTTATTAGTAATATGGCTCAAGTTAAGCACTGAGTAGTAAGCAAACCCTGCAGCTGATGCGATTGAAAGATATCCTAATTCGCCTTCTGCAAATGCTGAATCGATTGATATATCTTCTAAGTATGATAAAACTGGCAATGTGTTTAAATCTACAAACTTAGCTACATCCTCATTAATTAATTCTTTACGTTTCGTTTTATCAGTAAGAGAAGTATGCAGTGCACTGATACTACTTTTTGATCTATTTAATATTGATTGCTTCTCTTTTTCACAAGTTGTTGCTCTAGATTTCTGTAACGGAGTTGCCTCTTCAACATAATTTTTAAAAGACATAGAGTATGCACAACCTGAGATCTGTTCTACTTGAGAATCCTCAGTTCCATCGTAAGCGATATCACCAACTAAAGCTCTTACGGCATTTGCTTGTGACTCATCCATAAATTTCCATTCAACTATTGTTTCTAAAATTAAACCTTTCTTAGTTGCTAAATGTTTTAATTTCGCATCCATATCTTTTTTAGAATCTAATGCATCTTTCTTAGCTTTACCTGGATCTTCATTTGTATGTGTGAGTGCTTTCGTAAAATCTTTCTCAATACCAGTTACTAGTTTATTTGTGTTGCTGGCTAGTCGATCAAACTCTCCAGTTAATGATCCAGCACCTTCGCCCATAGCCATTGATATAACTCCTTTAGTTGCAGCACATTCATCAAGTTGTAATTGATTAAGCTGATCAGTGATCGCTTGAGCTGCATCGATTGTATCTGCAAATTGAGTTGATAGAGCTTTAAGTCCTAACTGAAAAATAACGTAAGGTGCGTTCTTTAACATACCAGTTGCTTTCTCAATTAAGTAACTAGGATTTAGAAATGATACTCCTCCAAAAAAGACATCAATCCCTCCACAACCTGCGTTGATACTTGGAAGTGAAACATTCATCAACGGATCAGATGTATGTTCAACTCTCGCACTAAAACCACCTGCAGAGTAGTACGATCGTTTCTGATTTTTTGCTGCGTTTGGCGATGTTGCAACTGCACTACCGTAAAAATCATTTAACCAACTAGCGTTAGCCTCCAGTGCGTTTAACTGAAAGATTAGGAGTAATAGCGTTATTGAAATCTTTCTCATTTGTATCTCCTTTAATATATTTAATTGTTCTGTAAACTCTATCTTCTATCTCATCCATAGTGTGTAAACCTACTGTGAGTGGTAACCATTTTTCACTTGCTCGATCAACTAGTACCATCGTTGGAACAGTCTCAACTTTAAATTTTATTAACGCATCAGGCGACTCATCAGCGTTAATATAAATCACGTCCCAACCGTTTTTATTTTCATAATATTCTATGATAGGAGTTTGCCTAACACAGTACGGACAATCGTTTCTATAAAAATATAATAAACCGAATTTATCTTTATTCTCTCTTAGATATTCAGTCTTGATATCTGATGTTGCAACTTGATAACTAGCTCTACCGTAACCTGACATCGGATACCACGATTCATTACTATCTTGAGGATTTAGTTGAGACCATAAAGCACCTACATTTGCGAACTCCATAGATCTATTAAGTGCAACTGAACGTAGCCTTGCATAATCTTCAAACGTTTCTAAACTTCTATAACTCATTGCATAGCTTTCAACTTTCTCTAATATCTGTGAGAACTCTTTAGGGTGCATAGTGTCAATTCTCTCCCACGGCACAACAGGTTTTACAAGCTGAAACTCTTTACTTATATTATCAGTTTGATTATCGATATCTTCATCAACAGCTATAACTTCATATTTATACCAGCCTCTATTTTTATCTTCATAGAAACCGTTACTATCATTTGCATGAGCAGATTTTGTGAACGATATCGGATGTACTAAACGCTTGATATCTTTTTTATGGAGTAGACCCCAATACCTGCTATCGTATGAATTATTACTGCCTAATACAAAATATTTATGAGTTGGTATTAGACCGTTATAATTAAATAATACAGATGTTTTATCAGTGATAATAAGTTCTTTATCGCTGATTAATTTATCGTTGCAGTAGACTTTATTCATATCTATTTTTAGATATTCATTCTCTCTACATACAACTTGTTTGATTACTAATTTATCATCATCAAACATTTCATTTGCTGGTAAATTGAACATAATATAATCGCCGTTAATAATCGGTTGATGATTAATTGCTTGATGATAGTAAAATCTAAACGGCACAGATTTAGTGATGTTCACTCCAAAAAAAGAAGAGGTAACTGATACGATAAAATACATCGATATACCAACTACAGAGATCATGAAAAAGTTTTTAATCATTTCATACCTCCGATCTGATTTTGAATATCCTCTTCGATATTCGGTATCTTTTCAGTTACCGTACCGTTAAATTGATCCATCATTTTATCAGTAAATTCATCGCCGAACTTTTCAGCGTACTCTCTCATCTTAGGATGATCACTTATACCCATAGCACCTAGTTTCTGTAACTCATCAACACTGAAACCACTGCAATCAGGATACTCTGGTATACCCCATGTTCTACCTAATAGATCTTTTCCAGCTTCTGTGAACGCTCTTTGAAAATCATCTTCAAAACAACAGAATGTTCGTTTCTCTTGAGTACATGCATCTGCAAAATGTTCGGCACAATATAGTTCTCCAACTTCGACACATTTATCGCCGTGTCTATTAGCCATTAATCCTTTCTCTTCAGCTGTGCATGCACTCATCTGATATTTGCGATCGAAGGTATCTTCTCTCTGCTGTTCAATACTTAAAACATCACAACATTGTGCAAAACCTGTAGTCAATATTGATACCTCTCTGCATCTACTTTCTTTTCCACCAAATACAGATATCACTCCTAAGCAAGAACCGTTATCATCTAACCCACCGTTATTATCAGGATCAGTTAATCCACTTTCAGTATCGTTATCGATGATATTATTTTCATCACTTGCATCGTAACAGTTGTAAGGCGAACAGTAATAATTGTTATTAGTTGCTTGTACACAAGGTTGACCATTCGTAGAACAAGTATATTTATAATCATTTTTTTCAAGCCTATAACTAACTCTTAAAATTGTAGGTATTGCATGATTGACATAGCGACTACTATAAAGGTATTCTTTTCCTTGATTAAATAAACTTTCAGTATATGGAATGAAATTATATTTGAAGAATTCTGCACAGTTATAATTTTCTAGATCAACAACACTTTTGATTTTATCGCTCTGTAGAACAAAAAAATTATACTTAATATCTGTTTCAGTCATGCAACTGTTGTATCTTTCTCTTGCCATTATTGCATTAAGATATTTAGTGCCAAGTTGTCTTTTAAGCTCTTCTTCAGTACAAGGACGTGTATAGTTTTCTTCATAATTCATACCATCTGCTATAATGCCAGAATGATCGTAACATTGTGTGTCATTAAAGGATTCCCATATTTTTTCAAGTGGTATGAGTTGATGTTTTGCAGGATGTTTAATAACTAACTGATATTTAACATCACCAATAATTGTTCCTCCATCATCAAGAGTAGGCTTTGGTTTTACAAGATAAGCGTAATCATTTGGAGTATATTTATTTTGCGTTTGATTACCTCCAGAAAGAAACCACTCTGTATAAGTATCTCTTACTGTTACGATACCCTCACCAGTATTTTGAACATAGACACCATTAGTATCATTATGTGAATAGCGATGACCTGGTTGTGATGTATGCCTTAATAATAGATGATGATCTTTAACCACATCTTCATAATAAATACCAACAGTTTCTTTAGTACATGAATTCTGATCTATTGAACATAGAAATTTATTAGATGTGTTCATCTCTATACCGTTACTTGTATGAGTGAAATTATTACCGTAACTACATTGTCCTTTAATTAACACATCATTTGTATCTGAATAACCTTTGACACATCTCATACAATCATCACTACCATCAGGACATAGAAGATCTGAAGTGTTCGATTCAACTTCAATCTCATCTCCTGCAACACAATCCATAACACCGTTGAATGAAACTATCGACGGTAAAATCTTTTCTGTACCATCTAAATTATATCCAATATCAAACCATAAACCTTTATCATCCATAATTAGAAAATGTTCACCGTACACTGGAGATACACCGATTGACTCATTCATAAATTTATTATCAGGTTCAGTTTTATCAAAATTACTGTAACCTAATTTTGTACTATCGCCCCAAGTGAAACGACTCTTATTGATACGATCATACTGCGTACTCATATCTTTATCTGATGCACCGATCCATGCATGAGCTACACCTTTTTTCTGCAATATAGATTTGATAATATTATTATGTTTCTCATCTACAATTTTTAAATTATTATCACTCTCAAACTCAATAGCATTTTTAGTGATAGCATAGGTGTTACCTTTATACAAAAAGAATGAATCATATTTTGTAGCATCACAACTGCCAGCGTTATTAGGATTTATATCAAGCGTTGAACATTTAATATCACAGTTACTACTGCAAATATCAAGATCAGTAAAAACAGATTTATCTACTGCACAACTATACATATCTGCGTACGAAATCGTACTTATTAATAATATCAAAAACGTTATAATTATTTTCATATACACCTCAAAAAGTTAGTTCTAACTTTTACAATTATTTTGTACTACACTTTTTATTTTTAGATATTTCATCAACAGTTTTTAACTGTATATAAGCATCAACAAAATCATCTATACAATCACAATCTTGAATTAAAATATCGCCGTCACCTAACGGACAACTCCAGTCAGTACCATCAACTAAATCGCAACTCTTCCACATTATAGGATCAATAACTCTAGGAGTTGAAGTTCCATCACTTAACAGTACAGATTCATTATCAGTTGCAATTTCAGCAGGTACTTTAACCTTACAACTTTGTTGACACTCGAGATCGTTCAGATCAAACTCTGATTTTGAACTTTGAATATTACCGTCCTCATCTGTGTAGCTATATGTGTATGTACCGTCCTCACTAATATTTGCACTATCACTTATAGTTACCTGTTGATCTAAAAAACCATCGTAATTATAATCAGATGTAGACTCTTCAGCACATTCATATGTACGTTTAACTCTAAAATATTTGGCTTGAAATTGAGCGTTATAAATCGTGCCTGATATGATTGTATTATTACCATCAGCACAGATATTATGCTCTTCCTCTTCTTCAATCAAAATTTTGTTGCAATATTTAGGAATTATATTATTAGTCTTGATACCGTTTTTAATTGAAGCCTCACATCGTTTACCGTCGTAATCACAGATCTCTTCAGATAGGATCGAACAACCTTGTTTAACGGTTTTACAACTATCACTCTTGTTTTCAGTGATCGTTCCATCACCAATAAGTAAATCAAATGTGATACTGCAATCAAATAATGAGTAACTATTTCGATCAATTATTGAGTTATATAATGGATTATCTTTTGCGATATCTTTAGCCTTATCTGTATCAATTGGTTTACTGCCGTCTTGTGCAGAGTGAATAAGATCAGCGTTCTCAAGCGATGAGCTAAGACTACCTTCATTACAAGCACCAGCCACGATTGATGAGATAGATAAACTTACCATACTGCTTTTAGTTATGATTTGAGGCGATGAAATAATCATTCCTTCTTGCGATAAAAGATTAGAAAAAGCATCTCCCATTTTATTATAAAAATTTCGTGGATTAGTGAGAACGCTTTTACCTCTAACATCTTCACACGAGCCTAAACCGATATTGCTATCTATCGACTCTCTAACTTTAAGTTGATTTTTTTCTATATACCAACGGTATGATTTTGAACCTGCTTTATAACCGTTCTGACAAACTGCATCGATATTACCAGTCGTAAACGAACTCTCTTTATAGATGATTGTAAAGCGAGGGTTCGTGCCTAAGTGTGATGGTGTTACTGTTAAAATCTCTTTCGATGTTTGACACGTTATACCACTCTTAAAAAAATATTGACTACAACCTTCAGCACACTTACTATTGCATTCATCAATAGATGAGTAAGTATTATTATCCGTATCGCAGATATAAGTATCGCCGAGCGTTGTCATATCAGTTTGGTTTTGCATCGGATCTAATATATTACTTTTTAACGCACTCTCACTTCCAACCCTATCAGTTACAGATGAGCCGATATATTTACCTTCAGTTCTATAATCAGTTGAACTTTCTTCATCAAAGACTTCATCAGTAGTTGGAGCTGATTTATCAGACTCTGTATCGTAAAAACTTTTAGGATTATATTTTTCACTTTCTCCTCCAAAACTATTATGATACGTTCCTTGAGGTTTACTTGCACCGTCGTAATATTTTTCATATTCACTTGCAAAAACAGCACTGCTAAATATCGCTATAATTGAGAGCGATAATGTTATTATTTTAGTCGCCATATTTACCTCTCAAAATAGTTAGCATATCTGTAATAGATGAGTCTTTTGCAACTTCATTAATTTTGGTGAGTGCGTACGGTAGCGATAGATCACCTTTAATCATAAAATATTCATCATCTTTTAGAGGTTCATTTAAGTTAGCTTTAATCATTAATTCGTGATAACTTAATTTGCTAAATACGATAGCTGGTACGTTATCGATATTAAATAGAGTGAATAAAATCGGATTAATATCAACTCTTGAAACGCCACATTTATCATCAGGTTTTAACTCTGATAATTTCTTACCACAAGCAAGTTCAGTTATAAAATTTTGTGTAGGCATAATGAAATCAGCTGAACCTATAACGCCTCTCATCACAAGTAAAGTGTTAGAAGTTTTAAGTGCAGACTTCATATAATTTTTCAAAGTTTTAATAGGGACAGATTGAGATATAAATACATACACTCTATAATCTCCTAAAACATCAGGATCGATACAGCTTGGATCATCGATCATTTTTTTAACTGTATCAACTGTTGGTAGATCAAAACTCTTGATCAGCTCAAACTGTTTATCTGTAACGGTACTGATTTTAGGGATAGTCGTAATCTCAACTGGTTCAGCTTTTAACATAGCTTCATAGACATCACCTATTGATTCGTTCCATGGATGATTTTTCTCTTCTATCTTTTCATCAACTTGATTGTAAGTATCGATTAAATCTTTATCGTTTGCGTTCGTTACCGATAAAGTTATCATTGTAATTACGATTGTTAATAATATTTTATAATGCACAGCAATCCCTCCTTCTCCATATCATAAATAATAAATTATCTTCGCCACCTGCTTTCATTAACGCTGAATTTTTATTTGGCGTATTCCACAGTATTGACGGTTTACCCATTCGTCTACAAAACGAGTCTGCACTTGGTTTTGCAATTTGAAATCTAAACTCTCTTTTATTCCACATAAGAGTTGGAAAACAACTGCATAGTCCTGGCACTCCATAACAAGAAAATATTTGAGCCGTACGAGATAATTGAAAAATCATTTTAGCGATATTGATTGATGCAGCATCGACGTAATCAACTTCTAATGAGTGGTTAGATAATGGAAATATTGAGTGTCCACCAACACACCAGTAACCGATAGGATCAGTCAGTTCAATAGTCGTAAGTGCAGAATCAATCATGCAGTAACCTTGTGCAACTGGGTTCGCAAATAAAATACTTTCAGGTGCTAAAATTAATGCGAGCTCACTAGATCTTGCTTGAGGCATAAACTCCGACATATAAAGTATCGAGAACGGACTGTTAGTATCTGATAATTGCATACATAAACTATCTATAAATAAATTTAGTATTTGAGTTGGTAGAAATGAAATCATGTGAGTATAACTAAATGTGTTTTTACCAGTTCCACGTCTACCCTGATCAGCACCACCTGCACCCCATTTACCCATATTAATTTGAAATCCTAATGTAGGAAAACAGAACGGATCTTTCACAGCTTCACCGATCCTAAAAACTAAATTCATCGCAAATGAAAACCCAACTCTAGGTACACCTAATATATTTTGATCTGCACAAACACATAAAGCTGAACCTGATGAACCCATCTTATCAGCCCTTGATGCAGACTTACCATCGGCTGATGTAACATCTGCAACAGTTATCCCACCTAATATAATTGGCATAGAACACGACCACCTAATATCTGATATCGGATTTAACATTCCACTTTTACAAACAGCTTCAGCAGAGTTTATACCAGTGAAAGTTGATACTCCAAATATAAGAAAAGTCAGAACTAACTTTTTGATATTGACATTATTTTTCATCAGCTCTACTCCTTAAAAAATATTCATCAGCTCTAAGTTTATTCTTCTCTTGATAGATAATAACTGGAAGTTTACTAATCTTAAATTTGTTGATATGTTCATCATCTATAAAATAAACTTCACGTCCGATATCATCAGATAAGTGCAGTGCGTTACCACGTGCGATGATCGGCATGTACGATAAATTATCTTTATAGTTCTCTTTGAACCATCTAAGTTCTTCTTCTCTACTTGCATCAAAGAATATAAATCTTATGTTGGTTGATACATGATCAAGCACGTTGAAAGTATACCCTTTAGGATATAAAGCTTTAGGTTCTCCTGTTTTATTATCTCTAATATAGATAGGTTTATCTAAGGTTGTTGTAAGATCGATATAGCGTGTAAAATCTTTCTCAGCTTTAGGGATACCTCTATCAATTTTGCCTATATTCTCTTCTAGTTTTTTCTTTTCAGCATCGAAGATAGATTTCCAATCGGTTTTAGTCGCTCTATCTTTCATCACTTGTAAAATATCTTTCTCTAATATTTCATACGTCGCACCGATTTTACCTAGATCAACTGCGTAAGCGTTGTATGTTATAAAAGTTATCAATATTAAAAATATTACTTTCATAATTTTATCTCCTGATTTTTGATATCATTTTGAAACTCTGTATTAACATAATGTTTGAACGCTCCTATACCACCAACTTTTTTAGATATCTCAACTGCTTTTAAAATAGCTTTTCGCATACCTTCAGCGTGAGTTAAATTCATATCTTCAGTTCGATATTTAGTACACCAAAATGTTAGAAACGTGTTATCTGTTGCATCACTTGAACAGACAAAATATGTGAACTCATCAGTTGATAATCTAACTGCTCCTGAACCACTTTGAGATTTAACAAAGAACTCTGAATATCTAGGTAGAGTTTTTGAACTGATTTTATTTATCTGATAATGAACTTCAAACTCATTTAGATCGATCAGCTTATTCTCGCCAGTTACAGCTTTACTAATATCTTTATCAGGAAGATAGAATTCAATATTAGATTGAGCTCTAAGCACTCCACCAATATGCTTTAGTTTTCCAAGTGTTGGATGAGTATCCATAATAGATTGAGTAGCGATACCAACTGAACCGTTATACTTTCTGATCTTACGATATAGACCTTCAACAAATTTTGCAGCAGCTGGATTTTCACTTAACGTTTGCCAAGCTTCATCTATAATTATTATTGTTGGAGTTTGTCTATCGCCGTTATAAACCTCATCTTCAATCATAGAGGCAAAAGCAAGCACAACAACTTTGCGTAAATCTTCAGGTACACCGTCAAGTTCTACAACTGATAGATCACCTTTAAAACTTACATTACTAGCACCTGAAAAATATCTACCGTAATCGCCACCTTTACAATATTTCTGTAAAGCAAGTGCTAGGAAATGTCCCTCTTCAGCAAGTTTTGCTTCTTTCTGTGCATCTGATTTTAAGTTAGCTAAATACTCTGCTATATCATCTATAGATGAATTCGCACCTTTACTTTTAATTGAACTGTTAATAGCTTGCTCAATTAAAACCATCTGCGTTTCAGTAGCGTTTGCACCTGTTCGTGAGATCGCCATCGTGGCTATAACGCCAGTCAATATTGCAACCTTTGATGCATAATCATCTGCTAACTCATTCTCATTCACATTGCTTTCTGTAGAGGTTAAATCTCCTAGCCCTTCAAACAGATTTAAGATGATCGCTGAACCTGAAAATTTTATAAATTGTCCATCAAACAAATTGGCTGTTTTTTTATAACTTTCTCCAACATCAATAATACGAACTTTACATCCAACCGATAAATAACTTGATACAAGATAATTTACTAAAAACGATTTTCCACCACCTGATCCACCTGTGATTAAAAAATTCTTGTTTGCTCCAGTATATAAAATATCCACTGCTGAAAGTTGTGCACGTCGATCCATAAACAACATATACGGTGCTCCAATACCTTTAAACCCTGCTTGAACAGTCATGAGCCTTGCAGCCGATTTACTAGGTAGTATAAAATCACGTTGAAGATCTTTATAATCTTTTCCGTATAGTCCCATAGGTAGTGCTGATACAAATAATTTAGTCAATATGAACGAACTCTCTTTCTGTGTTTCGATATTTAAATTCTTCCACATAGTTACAACTCGATTAGTTTTTTCAGATAACTTGTCTTTATCATTATCAAATAACCACATCTGAGTTATAGCTCTTAAATAGATCTCTCCCTCTTCAAGTTTAGTTTTCATATCGCTCATTTCTATCTTTCTAAGTGCTACACCGTTTGCAAGTGTACCTGCTGCTTGTTGGATCATAACTTGCGACGCTCTTGTTTCTAAATACGTTCTTAACTCTTCATATATAAAACTTGATGAGATCATAAATGGACATTGAATTTGATTTATATCATCATCACTTGAGAACGCTGCACGACCAAAATAACCGATCATATCATTCATAATCGTTGACTCAATCATCTTAGGAAAAGATTTAGGTGTTATACATTTTGCGTACATACTACCGATCTGTAACGTATCACCATCTTTTTTGATACTAGTTTCTGCATTGATAATCTGCTTATATAACGGCTGTGATTGATCCCATCTTTTACTTTTAATATCACTATCAGGATTAAATATCCTAGCTAATAAAAACAGTAAATCATCAGGATGAACAATTTCAGGTGCAAGATATGAACCCTTTAAAGTTGATACAAATGCATCTATTAGATCTTTATATTTATCAACTTCATTTAAGTATTGATCGCTATCTTTATAGTAATCAGATTTGATAGGAATTTTAATTGAGATATATAATCTATACGATCTCATAGGTGTTCCTGATAACTGCCATAAACCGTTCTTTGAACCTTCACGAAAAAAGTTGCAATACTGTTCTATCTGCTCTTTAAATATCTCACTTAAATTTGGATTACTGTAACGTAGCTGTTTATACGAATTTAAAATATCTTCAATATAACTATCAGCATATAAAAACGTCTGAATAACAGTCGTTGGTGGTAATGGAAATTTGAATAGTGATGATAGTGAATCAAATGTGTTTCCTGCAAATACTAATGGCTGACATTCGAATATAAAACCGACACTATTATCTTTAAGCAGATATGCGTAGTTGTAATTCTTCTTCTCTAGATCGCCAATATTTTTATCTTCAGGAGCACGACACGCTAGGTATGGTAGAAGATCTGAGAAACTGTTACGTTTAACATCTAAATCTTTTTTAGTAAGCCCTCTGTTTTCTCCAAAAAGTAAAGTAGTTAATTTATCAATCATTTCATATACCTATTATCTAAATAAGTTGAGTTCACAAAACAATCTATATCGCCGTCTTTAATCTTGAACCAGTAAGCAGAAGTTGTATCAATAACTTCTAACTCATCACCGTAATTATACGATCTTACAATCATAGAATTCTGATCAGGATAATCTCTACAGTTAAGTCCACTGAACGCTGATACTGTATAAAAATTTATATGCTCAACATCTGAACGATCTTTAAGTTTTAATTTATTTTTAAAATCTATATCCTTTTTCTGTTTAGATTTTTTTAACGGTACATTAATTTTAATAGGTGTTTTTTCACTCATCACATAATCATCAACAACCCAATGTTCTCTACCTGCTGTTATGTAAACATATCTACCTGAATAATATTTATCTTTATCTGTGTATGGTAAAATCATCAATCTATATCTACCTTGATAAATTTTAGTCGGTATAGTTGTTGTACTTCTATCTATTGATTGAGATGTCATTAATCGAACAATCTCATCTTTGAAAACATCATTCTCCGTATCTACAACTGATAGATTATCAATCGTTTGACTGCTTTTAGTTTTGTTATCCATATATTTCAAATTCTCTTCAATCGTTGCACACTTGACACCACCTTCAATATCTATACATGTATTCTTTAAGGCTGAAAATGCACAGCCGTAACTTATAAAAACTACCGATATTAAAAGAGTGTATTTAGTCAACTTTCTCATCATTTATTACCCCCTCCCAAATAAAATCATCTGTAAGTAATTCTGCTCCATCTTCAATTACAATCTCTACTTCACGTCTACTATTAACTTCAATAACTGGACTCATCTCTTTCATAATATCTAGATAAAATTCTGATAACATAGATGCACTTTCACCTATTCCAGAACCTGCTGCTGCTAGTGCAATATCGCCTGCTGTTCCACCAACGGTTGTTGTAACTCCACCTAATGGATTATAAGTATTCACCTGTGTTGCAGCTTTTACGGCTTCGCCTGCTGATGATAAAAATTCTGATAATAGAACCGTTAAAGTTAAACGTCCAAAATTTGCAACTGTTTTTCCAGCAACACCAACTTTTCCATCATCGCCGTTTACAAACCCTTTAATACTTTTTTGCAGTACCCATTTCTCATCACTAGATATACAAGATATTTTTGATAATCTAATATGTACTCTACTATCTGATAATTCTCCGAACGCTTCGCCTAATACAAAACAACCTGCTAAATCTTTTCTCACATTGTTAGGTAGAAAAGCTAAATCCCATGTTTGAAGTATTGCAGGGTAAGGGGATTCTTTTCCTTTACCCATAGTTGGAGCGTACATACCGTTTATTAATGTTGCTTTTAAAATTGTTCCAGCTGGTATGAAATTTATTAGTTTTTTACGTTGTCGCTCTTTCTTTTTCTCTTCTTTTGCTTTCTGTACTTCAACTGATATTTTTTCAACAGATATTCCACCTCTAATAATTATAGGTGGTGCTTTAGGAGTTTCAATCTCAGTTGGAGGTTCAGGAATAGAGTCCAATTCTAGATCACCGTAATCACCTAAATCATCATTCTTAGGAGCAACACTTAACTGATCTATTAAAACTCTAAGCTCTTCCATTTCCTTATCTTGTTCAGATTGTTGTTCAAGTCGTCTACGTTCTGCATCTTCAAGCTCTCCCTTGATAGATAACTCTAACGACTTATCTGCATCTTCATCTGATAGATTTAACTCGATATATTTATCTTTCTTTTTAACTGTAGTCGCTCCACTGTTGGAAGTTTTAGCCTGATAAATAACTGTGATTAATATGATGAGAAATAGAACTGATATCCCAACCATTACAAGTCGTTTTTGTGATCCAGTAAGTGTGTTAAATTTATCTTTTAGAAATGTCATTTAACACCTCGCTCGATAACATACCCTCTGATCCAACCTTTAAAACTTTCAGCAGTTAATAGAAGTGCAGCAGGTGTAACTATTCTTGAGAACGATATAAGCTCTGTTGTAAGGAGCGTTATTTCACTTGATGAATGAATGTGATACTCGCTAATTGTATAGCCTTGTCCGATATATTTATTCTTCTTGATAAAAGTGATATCAACGTCGCCTCGTTTAAAACGCTCTAATTTATTTATAACTTCTTTCTTAAATGTTTTAGGTACTTCTTCATTCACTGCAAGTACCATAAGGTTTGCAAGTAACTCTTCTTCATCTCTACTATCGCCGTCGTGAACTCGTTTACTACTTAACCCCTCTTCAACAAGTGTGATAGTTTTAGCTGGAACGTTTGACGGTTTTAGAATTAAACTATGTGTAGTGTTTCCACATACTAAAAACACTTCAGCTGTATCATCGCTATAGATCGTTTCTCTTGATCCATCTTGTGCATCGACAATAATATTTACAGGAAATTTAATAAAAACTTCCTTGCCACTAGTTTTAGTTATCAAACCTTTCTCTTCTGAAAAGATCACTTCACTTATTTCATCATCACATATAATTCTATTCACATCAGTGCGTGAAATATTGTAAATTTTTGTACTGCTAAATGAGATGTCTACTCCCAAAATAAATATAAATGAAAAAGTCAGAACTAACTTTTTATAAAATCTCACAACTTAACCTCCTTAAATTCTTTGATTGCAAACTTACCGTAATTGATTTCAAACTTAACTTCTAATCTAAGTCGCTTATCTGTATCAACTGGTTCTTTGAAAATAAACTTAGAGTATGTGATGTTAATTATTAATATGCTTTCAGGTTCTATCTTTATATCGATATCATTAATTCTCATCTGATAAGTAACTTCATTTTTCTGTTGCTTTTGAGCTGATAGTAGAAAATCTTGAGCATAGGCATCGTAACTATCTGTTTTAAACATCGTGAGTAACATCTTGTACTGGTTCATAACTGTTCTTGGTGTTGATGAATATTTAAGTGTCGTTATATATACAGCCATAGCTGAAAGATAATTTAAATCAGCAGTCTTGCCTGATACATTAACTTGTTCATTCAAACCTATTGGAACTAAAATTGTTCGTTCACTATTTTTTAGATTAGCTAATTGACAGTAAGATAATACCTGTGTGATCGCTAACACAACTACGATGAATTTTAACAATCTGTTCTCTATAAAAAGATTGCTTGCTTTATTTATATATTTATTTAAAAACATCTCTACTCCTCGAATTCATCTATATAAGCGTGTGGAAATCCTTCGAAACTTTTAAGACCTAAAATGTATGGTAGGTGTTGTAAAAATCCTCTACCTGCTGATTTACGAAAACGACGATACATAGAGAACACACCGATTGCGATCAAAAAGGCAACTATCCCAGTTACAACAAATGCGATAGTTAAAGCCATTAATCCGATAACTAGTTCATCACTCTCCCAAAATAATATAGCCATAGGACGTGATAAGTATTGAGGCATAGCAACCATCTTCTAACCTATAACCTTAACTACTGTTCCTATGATCTCAATTCCAAATGTTGATACAATACTCTCTGCACCAAATGCAGTAGCAGTTGCTGCAACACCTAGTAACGCTGGAAAGATCTGTCCTTTAACAGCCATGAAACCTGTGAAAATTATTCCTACAACTCCAGCTGCAGCTCCTATTGGTCCTTTTATTACATCGTTTATTAAAACATCATAAAAGGTGAACATTAAGTCGCCGTCTGTTGGAACTTCAACTGCGAATAGATCTGAACCTGTAAACATGATTACTCCAAATAAAAAAAGTGGTGAAAATTTCTTAAACATAATATCTCTCCTGTAATATAAAATATTTGTACGATATACTTATTACTACTAAGGGTGTAACATTCAAGAACTTATATATAAATTTTTATTCATTTGGAGTAAACTTTTTGATAGTTGAACTATCCTTTATCTAGCAGGCTCTCTTTAGCTTCGGTTTTTTGATAACACTTTTATGAAATTTGGGAGATTGATTTTAAACCATATAAATTTATAAGGTTTTTAGATTTTTTTAGAATTTTTGATTGAATTTGTTGATATTATTGAATAACTACTGGATTTTAGATATAGCGATATTACTTGATATAGTAACTGCTCTTAAACTTGTTTAATTGATTAACGCTGAGATGATCTCAGGTGGTGCATGGCTTCGTAATTGATCTAAGCCTTTCTTGATAAGCCTGCTTGCTTGCGTAAATGAACATTTATACTTCTTCTCTAACTCTCTTAAACTATACGTTTTATACTCCTCATTTAATCCGAAATGATCTGATATAATATCTGCAATATTACTATCTATTTTACCTAACAACTCTGTTATATACTCTCTAATATTATCATGGTAGATATCGTTTGTAGCCTCTTGATCGACTGTTGCAATTCTATCTTGTAGATCGCTTATATCTTCATGATGAAATTTTATTATATCATTGTTGGTTGTTGTGGAACGTTTACTCGTCATAAATTTCTGCATACTATATTTTAAACTATTGAGTAGGTGGCTATCAATTTTATCTCTATTCTCTTTGATATCCAAAAGTAGAAGAATTCTTGCTTCTTGAATAAAATCATCTAAATCGATATCAGACACACCGTACGACCATCTGTAATACCAACCTTTTAAAGTGTTACTTGATTTAGTGATTATCGCCTCTACCTTCGATGTAGATAGATCATTGTACTCTTTATTGATATCACAAGTGCTTACGTTCTCTGATGGCGTTTCACAGTTAAGCAATGAGTATATTACTCCGTTTGCTTTCCTGCGTGAGATATAGAAAGATGCTTCATCTTTTAATCTACTGAAAATATTTTTTATATGTGTTGGAGAGTGAACACGATCTTTATATCTTTCAGATTTATATAAGTATGCGATGATATGTTTTAGATCGTTATAGCTGTAGCCTTTGATAAGTAGATTTCTAAGACTGCTGGTATAACTTTTAATTTTGTCATCAGTTAAAATTGTAGTAGTAAGATTTTTAAAAAGAGTTGCAAGTAGAGTGCTTTGTTTGTCGATTAACTCTTTATCGAAGTAGCCAGCTAAACGGTTGCTATTAAGTTTATATTGATAAACTCTACCGACAAGTTTTTTAGTTAGAAATCCGTTACTCTCCAAAATTGAAATAATACTACTGATACTACTTACACAGCGATCAGCCTCTAACTCTTTTTTAAGTGAGCTTATAGAGAACGTTAATTCATCATTACCGTGTAAAACGTGTTGACGAAATTTATTGATGATAGCTGCAGTTATGTATTCAGGAATATCGATAAGATCGACACCCTCAAGCATAGATATTAAGCGATTGTTGTTAGGGTATAGTTGAGTATTAACTTTATACAATTTTCTTGCATAGAGTGAGTTCTTTCTTGAAGTGATTAATCCGATCTCTTCAAGATGATTTAATTTTATGCGTAGAGTAGGGATAGATTTATCGTAGAACGATAATCGTTTGATATCGTAAATATCTAACTCATCTTTTGACGAAAAGTATATTTGATTAAGCAGGACAGTTAATTCATAACTACCAGTTAATTTAAGATACGACTTATATATCGGTATTTTGACTGAGTTGGACTCGATCGGTAACTTATGATTCAACATAAGCGACCTATGAGTAGAGAGGTAAATTGTAAGGGTTTAAGTTCGCTCCCCAATAAAAGAGGAGCGAAAACTTTGTATCCGTAGCTTTTCTTTAAAAGTCTAACATTTTTAAGAAGTGTGTTTTTTGGTAACAGAGCTACTGATACTATTCGAGCTATTATAATTTAATATTATAGCGATGAACCACTCAGATTATAAAATGCCCAAGGCCGGACTTGAACCGGCACAGCCTTGCGACCGAGGGATTTTAAATCCCTTGCGTCTACCTTTTCCGCCACTCGGGCTGATTTTATATTCCTTACGGAAAAGTATAATTACATAATCTTACGTTTTTGTCAATACCCTAAAAGCATTACTGGGTATCTATCATGAGTACGGTTGCTAAAAGATGTAAACCGTCTTCAATACAAATACCTATATATGTTGAATTATTAGATCAATATAACACCTATGAAGATACAGCACTCATCAATCAAATGTTATATATGGATCGTCCGTTATCGATATGGGATATCAAAAATCTAACGCTTTACGATAAATCAATAAGAACATTAAGAAAGCGTTTGAACTCACTTGTATGCAGAGGGATTTTAACAAGAACAGCACACCCTACTCTATACAATAAATCTTATTATACGGCTAACAAAAATATCCTTATACCTACAAGCAACAAACTTGTAACCTTAATCGAATCTAAAGATATGGTTCACGGCGATTATCACTCTGCAGCTGTTATTAATCATTTTAGAGGTTTAGTATCTGCTGAGAAATATAAGGAAACTATATCGGTAGCAGAGATATCATCTAAACTACAAATGGATATATCTACAACATCGATCAGACGACGTATTGAGGTTTTAGAAAGATCAGGTATCTTTAAGCGTAAACTTATTGGACGTGTGTATGAGTATGAATTAAATAGCGATCTACTACTACAGAATTATACTCCAGAGTTGATCGCTTACGCTTCAGATAAGTTGGCAGATATTTTTACTATATACTTAGAGAATAAAAATAAATATATCCCTAAAGGCTTAAAAGAATCATTCACACGTTTATTAGAAAACGGATATGATTTTGTATCGATAAAACATATCATAGCATATCTTGGAATCGGTAAAAGCGATTACACAAAAAGTATCTTCACTGTAAAAAATATCAAAACTCATTACGAAGATCTTGCTTATAAATCATCTAAAGAGTTATCGAAAAGAAAAGCTAACAGATACATCTACAAACTGTTAAACGGTTTAATAAATTTCACTAACACCGTTGCTGTTGCAATAGCTCCAGTAGTTACGGATAATGCCTCGCTAGAGCATCTATTATGGTTTGAGGTAGATAAACTTGTTAATAGCCGTATCGCTCCTCTAAAGGCGTTATATAACAAATATAGTTATAATACTGGACTTGATTATGAAGATTTAATAAATGAATGTAAATTGTTTCTATTTAAGAAATCTAAAAATAATAATATATCTCCTGATAAAATAAAAAGTACAACTATACATGGATATATCCGTCAATATTGTAATAGTCTGCGATCTAACTCTAGCAATGTAGAAATCGATAATATCGATCATCTACCTGCCTTAGAGTTTCAAAACGATCTGCACAGTGATATTGATAATTACGATTACGATAATGTAATGGATAAAGTATCAGACAAGTTCAAAGATATCCCTGAGAAAGCTATGGCGATCATTTTAGATATGCTTGGAGCAGATGGGATCAAATTAACTCAACGTGAGGCATCAAAAAAGTATAGCATACCGTTAAGCTCATTTAATAACTATATTAAACCGTATTTCGATGCTGTTAAGCGTATCGCAGGGATAGATATAGAAATAGAGGAACACTCCTCCTCTTAACCGATATAGAGTAATCACCGTACCTAAAACCTATAAAACACCATTTAATTCGATAAAAAACCCATTAACAGTACCACTATATCTAAAATTAAGTATTTTTCGTAAAAATCAATCTAAAAAAATAGTAAAACAACCCAAAAATAGAAAAAACAACGATTTTTATAGTATTTATTACTCTATGCACCACTTTTGACCAACTATCCATTAAAAAGCACCAACTATCCCCCATTTTTAACAGGTATAAAGAAGATTTAAGATAAAGGTATTCTTATCTTTACTAATTAAGAATGTTTAATCCATAAAAAAATATGTTGTTAATTTATACAATTCTCGAACAAGCCTCTGATATATAAGGGTGAGAGGAATTTATTTATGATAGATAATAAACTAATTGATTTTACAAGTTGCGATATAGAAGAGATTAATTCTTACGTTGAATCTATATCGAATAAATATAACCTTTCAACTGATAGCATATTAGATACTTTACAGATCATATTAAGTGAAGTTCTCACAGAAGAGTTAGGTTACAAAGTTATTGCTAAGATGAGTAGCACCACCCTTTCTATTTTTGGATATATGAATCAACACGGTATAGAGAACGAATTTCCATTATCGTTAAATAATATTAAAAAACATCATATCAAAAAAATCTTTCAACTGTTTCTTCAAAAATTATCAGCACAAGAAGAAGAGAAACTTTTAGAAAAATATAAGTATCTAAAAAGATCTATTATTCAAGGCAAGATAGTGAAAAAGCATAATGACGAATACCTTGTAAGCATTATCACAAATATAACTGCAGATGAAGAAGTAGAAGTGATAGCTCATTGTAACAAAAACTCATTTTTTAAAAGTGAAACAGAAGAACTACAACCTAGTGAATTATGGTTTCAAGTAAACAATGTAAAAGTTGAAGAGTATGAAGGCGTATATAGACTAGTAATAAGTTTAACAAGAAAGAGTATGGAACTTCCTTTACAGTTCATCAAACAAACTGTCAATGATAGCACCTTAAAACTAAAAATAATCTATCGTGCAAACGGTATTTATAAAATAAGAACATCAAGAAAAATCCCTAAATCAACATTAGAGATACTGTACAAAGAATTTAAAGATGAGAAATTTATTTTTAAGTTAGATCAAAAAACAGTTGGTATTAATAATGGATAAAGAAAGAAACCTACAACTAGGTATGGGATATCATCTCAAACGTATAGCTGATCGCAAGGTAATTAAAATATCAATACCTGCATCGCACAGAACAAGTCATATGTGGGTATTTGGTACAACTCGAGTTGGTAAAACTAAATTGCTTGAGAGTATTATCGAGCAAGATATACCAGCTGGTTTAAGCGTTGTTATTATCGATCCTAAAGGCGATGATGGTTTATTTTCTAAAGTTGTGCAGGTTGCTAAAAAGTGTGGACGTCTATCTGACTTGATGTTATTCACTCCTATCTTTCCAGAGTGTAGCGTACATTTTAATCCTCTAAAACATTTCTATATGATAGAGGAACAAGTTGCTCATATTATCTCAGGAATTGCAGCAGGTAAAGAACCATTTTTTAAGAATGTAACTTTGATGGCTATAAACGTAGCCTCCTTGATACCTAAAAAGAATTGTAGAGTATTAATTATCTGTCCAGGGCATTTAGTTAAAAAATGGAAAAGAGAGATTATATCTACAGATAAAAATCATGGAGAAATTCGTATCCTTTATAAAATATCGGATATCAATCTTGAAGCTCCGATAGGCAGAGAATATTGGATCATCGGTAAAGAGAAAGCTAAACTGCATTACAGTTTAAAAAAAGTTTATCATTACAGTCGACGAAAAGGTATCTGTTGTCCATCATGCTACTCTCCACTTGATGAGGAAGAGAAAGATGCGAATAAATGTAGTAAAGAAAATTGTGGATCAAAATTCACAACTGCTGATAACACCAAGTTTAGAAGATTTGCTTTAGCAGATTATATTAGACGCAAAAAGAATTTATGTAGAATTGAAATGTTGATAGCTGATGAAGTTCATGAACTTAAAGGTGGAGATACGGCACAAGGACAGGCCTTTCATGCACTTTGTGTAGCTAGCAATAAAACCTTAGCATTAACTGGTACGCTTATGGGTGGTTATGCTAGTAATTTGTATTACTTATTATTTAGAATGTTTAGTAAGAAATTTATTGAGAGAGGATATAAACACAACTCATCAAGTAAGTTCTCTACAGACTTTGGTGTGGTAGAAGAAGTTGTCGAACAGAAAGTTCTAAACGATAGAATTGCATCACTTGCAAAAGTTAAACAGACTAGAAAGATAAAAGAGAAGCCTGGGATATCTCCCCTACTCTTACCAGAGTTTTTATTAGAGAACACTGTGTATGTGTGGGTATCAGATATATCTGACGCGTTGCCAAGCTATGATGAGTATGTAGAGATCGTTCCGATGACTGATGAACAATCACATGTATATAAGTTATTTGAGCGAGATCTACAACGTGTCGTATATGAGGCGTTAGCGAAAAGAGATAACAGATTATTAGGAGCGTTAGTCAATTCATTATTCGCATTACCTGATGGAGCAAGACGTGGAGAGATGGTGTTCGATCCTGATGCAAAAGCACATGGCGTGGAACAAGTGTTGTGTTCAGCCGAACCTTTGTATCTCGATATATTGCCTAAGGAAGAAAAATTAATTGAACTTGTCTTAGAGGAGAAATCTAAAGGACGTAAAGTTGCTATCTTTTTAGAGCATACTGGAACTAGGGATTTAATCCCTGATTTAGAGGAACGCTTATCAAGAAATGGCATTAGTGCTTTAGTTTTACGATCAAATACTGTACCCACTGATAAACGTGAGGAGTGGTTGACGAAGAATATTGAAAGTGAAAATCCTGATGTTTTAATCTGTAATCCAAGCTTAGTAAAAACTGGTTTAGACCTGCTTAGTTTTCCAACTATAATCTATTTTCAAGTTGGCTTTAATGTTTATACATTGAGACAATCATCAAGACGAAGTTGGAGAATTGGACAAACTCAAGATGTTAAGGTTATATACCTTGCATACTCGAACACAGCACAGAGCAGAGCTTTAAACTTGATAGCTAATAAGTTAGAAACATCGAACGCAGTTGAGGGCAAATTCTCAGCTGATGGATTAACAAAAATGAGCTCATCATCAGACTCATCATTGTTGTTTGCACTTGCGAAAGAGCTTGTCGGCAATAAGAGTGTCAATGATAATGAGATCAAAAGAAATTTTGCAAAGTATCGAAGTAGTGAAAGTGTACAAGACAGAAGTCTAGCCACTTCTGATACGTTTGTAGAGGATCAATTCAAAGAGTTGTATAATAAGGTTTTCACGATCATATCGCCTTATCGTGCAGAAGAAGACAACGCTGTTATTTGTGAAAGTGATAGTGTAAGTAGTGTTGAGATTAGTGATCTACAGAGTGATACAGTTTCTATATGTAAGGAGAAGAAGTCCACGAATTTTCTAGCAAAAGCGAGTATGTTATTTGACAACAATCGCCAGCTTACGGTAGAGGATTTTTTGTCGTTGTGTTAGAGCTGTATGATGTAAGATTATATCAACGAAATGAAATTATATTAATAAAATTAGCCTAGATTATTCTAGGCTTTTTTTGTGTGTAAAAGGCTATTACAAAAAACTTAATTAGAAATAAAATAGCTTTTTTATACAAAATATTATATCATCATAGGTGATTTATAAGAGTATTTTATAGCCTAGTCTGATTTAGTGTAAAGTTTGCAATACTTTAAAACACCATAAAAACTCAAAACTACTTTATGAAATGTTTTTCTAAATAATGCTTGAGATGAGAGGGTTAAATATTATGAGTAATATTCTAACGCTGAAAACAATAAATGAACTAAATGAGTATTCCTTCCTTGTTCCCTCATATCAACGTGGATATAGATGGACAGATATCGAGGTTAGAGACTTATTAAATGATATTAACGAATTTCAGCCAAAAGAAATTGAACCCAATAGTAGTAACAATGAAAAAACATGGTATTGCTTGCAACCACTAGTAATTAAAAAAAACAATACTAACTACGAAGTAATCGATGGACAACAACGGCTGACAACCATTTTTCTTATAAGACACCATTTAAATCAAGATTTTGTTGAAAGCAGTAGGGTTAAACTATTTTCTCTAAAATATGAAACAAGACTAAAAACAGAACAATTTTTAAATGATATTAAAGAGGATATTAACGTCACAGAGGAAACATGTGATAATATAGATTTTTACTATATACAAAATACTTATAATACTATAGCAAAATGGTTTGAAGAAAAAAAACAAGAAAAAAACTTTGACAAAAATGCTTTTAGCTCAAAATTTAACTTTGCTACAAAAGTTATTTGGTATGAAAGCTTTGAAGAGGATTCTATTTCTATTTTTGCAAGAATAAATATAGGTAAAATACCTCTAACAAATGCAGAACTAATCAAAGCCCTCTTTCTAAATAATGCCAATTTTCCTAAAGAAACAGATAATAAGCTTAAACCAAAACAATTAGAAATTTCTACTAGATGGGATGAAATTGAACAAAAATTGCAAAATGATAGATTCTGGTTTTTTCTCACAAAAAATGAAATGACAGTAAATCGCATTGAGTTCATATTCAACCTAATGAACGACTCTATAGAAAAAGACCCTTACTCAACATTTCGTTACTTTACAAAAAAATTACAAAAAGGCTCAACTGAAAGCATTAGTGGAAATTGGGCTAAAATTGAAAAATATTATCAACGATTTTCTGAATGGTTTGAAGAACGGGAGCTTTATCATAAAATAGGTTATCTATTGACAGCAGAATCAGCAACAATAAAAGAGTTATACAGTCAGTCATCATCAATAGGAAAAACCCTATTTAATAATAATTTAGATCAACTAATTAGAAAGGGGTTTGAAAATATAGACGTAGATGAAGTCCACTACGGAGATAACTACATCAAAAAAACTTTATTATTATATAATATTTTAACTATGTTACAAAATGATAAAGATAATTCATATTTTCCTTTTGATATATATAAAAAAGATAACTGGGATGTTGAACATATTGCTTCTATCAAGGATTCAATTCCAGACAATAACTATAGAAAACAATGGCTTGAAGACGTTGGTCAATATATTGATGAGACTGAGGAATCTGGCAAAAAACTCAAAACTAATATAGCTACGGTTGACATTCATCACAATGACAACTTTAAGCAACTCTATTATGACATAACAGATCACTTTAACGAGTACTTTCAGGAGGATGATGATGTTGATGGTATTTCTAACTTAGCACTTTTGAATTCAGCGACAAATAGAGCATATAAGAATGCAGTTTTTCCTATTAAAAGAAATACTATAATAGAAAAAGATAAACAAGGCATATTTATTCCTATTTGCACTAAAAATGTGTTTTTAAAATATTTTAGCTCATATCCTCCTAAAATCTCTTTCTGGACATCTGATGATAGAGAAAAGTATGAAGTAGATTTACATGCCATATTAAATCCATTTTTCAAAAAGGAGGTTTAGACGCTAATGGAACAAAATAATGAACAACTTAGTTTTTATGAACTTTTAAAAAAACATACTATAGAGATACCCATCATTCAAAGAGATTATGCACAAGGAAGAAAAGAACACTCAGAAGTGTTAGAAACATTTTTATCAGTACTAAAAGAAAGCATAGAATCTAAAAAAGAAATTCAACTTGACTTTATTTATGGAAATATTATCGATGGTAGTTTTCAACCCCTCGATGGACAACAACGCTTGACAACTTTGTTTTTATTACATTGGTATGCAATAAAAAAAGACAATATTGATGACGATAACTTCCTTGAAAAATTTTCATATGAAACAAGATATTCTTCAAGAGATTTCTGTAAAGCTTTAGTTAAATGTACTATCGAATATAATGCTGATATAGAAAGCATTAGTAAACTTATTATTGATTCAAACTGGTTCTATCTTTCTTGGAAAAAAGACCCCACCATTCAATCAATGCTTAACGCATTAGATGAAATTCATAAACAATTTCATGCTGTTGAGAATCTATGGAATATACTGAAAGACGAAAACATAATAACATTCTATTATGTTGAACTAGAAAATATCGGACTCACAGATGATTTATATATCAGGATGAATGCTCGTGGAAAGCTCCTAACACCCTTTGAAAACTTCAAAGCTACTCTTCAACAAAAATCTATGGAAGAGAAATGGGAAGAACACCTATCTCAAGAAAGTTTCTTTCTTTTGATAGATACCGAGTGGACTGACTACTTTTGGAAACATTTTAGAACAGAAGAGAATAGTATTGATGATGCTCATATCCGTCTTATCTCTGCGATTGTTATGACTCAGCTAGCTGTAGTGGAAAACGATAGCACGTGGTCATTAATTCAAAAGATTAATGAAAACCCAAACGAAATACGTACTTTACATGTTACTCAAGAATCATTTCAATACTTATATCGATGTTATGAAAAATATTCTAGTGGTAGATTTACTGATTCATCCAATCTTGACTTTACTTTATGGAGACATACCCCCGAAAAATCATTAATATGCGATATCGTATACAATAATACATCAAAACAGACAAGCAGCTCTTATACAACTAAAATTTTATTTTATGCGCAAACACAATTTCTGCTTAATAACGAAGAAATAAATATGGAAAAATATAGTGATTGGATGAGAGTTATACGCAATATCGTTTCTAGAGGAGATATCAATAGGGATGGAGAGCGTACAGATATAGTCAGAAGTCCCGATTCATATATAAAGGCAATAATGCTTGTCAAAGAACTTTCTAATGGCTGTAGAGATATCTATGAATACCTACGTACCTCTGATATTCCACTCTTATTTTCACAAGCTCAATCACAAATCACAGAAGAGAAACTTAAGTCAAAATTATTTAAAGATAAACCAGAAATCAAGCAGTTAATTTGGGATATTGAAGATAACGAACTCTTACGTGGGCGTATTGAATTTGCATTATATTGTATGGATTTTGAAGAGGGCAAACCACTAAATGAAGAGTTACTTAAAAAAGTAAAAGATGTATTTCATAAGTATTTTAATGATGAAAAGAATATTTTAAATGAATTACGTAGAGCAATGTTGTGTATGCATAACGGAGATAACAACTGTTCTTTCTATGATTATTGGTGGTCTGAATGGAATGGTATTCCTGATAAAACCCTTACTAAAAGAAAACTACTTAATAAGTTTAGGGATTTGGAGTATATAATTTATCGTGATAAAAAAGATTATTTTAAAAACTTAGTTTTACAATTAACAGAAAAACCTCTAGAACAAATCATACAAGATTTTATACCTCCAGAAACTATGCCCAATTGGCAAAAACGATTAATTAATGAACCTAACTTACTTGTTGGTAAGACCTCTAACTATATTGCGATTCCAGATGATAAGTCCTATTGTTACCTACTGAAAAGTATTCGACCTAGAAATACGGACGGTTGCATAAAGATAGAGTAATTAAAATCATGTAATAAAGGGAGCGTTTAAGCTCCCCTTTTTATTTACCATTTACTCATAAAACGTTTTCATTTCATCTTGCATCTTTTTTTGTTTCTCTTCTAATGTCTTATTATCTAGCATCCCTCCTGACTCGCTCAATTCAGGCACAAGAACATCTGTAACATATGCGTTCATATCCTCAGAAAACTGAGGATCATCCATATTGATCTTTCCTAATTCATCAACCGTTATACCTCTACAATTTGGTCTAGGAGGATTTTTTTGATATGTAAGATACTTATCTATAAATTTCAAATTCTCTCCCCATGTAATCTCTTTAGGTATCTGATCTCTTGCTGCAACATTAAACGCTTTAGCTAACGGAGAATCGTAACAACAATAAATAGAAGATCTTCGTTTACATTCTGAGTTATCATCATAATCAAACGTATATCCTTTAGTCCAATCTTTACAATACTCTCCAATAATCACACACGAACCGTTATTATCTGATACTGCTCTTAATACTGATAATTGCTTCTCTTCATCAGTTGGCATATCAGCTATGTTCTCAATAATACCCTCTGTAAATAGCTTGATTAATAGTTGCCCAGGAGCGACTAAATATCCAAGTCCACCACCTAGACTTGTTGCATCAAAAAATTTATTAAGTCCATCTAGCATAGCTTTTTTTGTATTATCATCTAAATCAGATATCAAACATTGGTTAGGAGAAGTTAAATCATTTGAAAGAATACCCTCCCCTTTATGTCTGCAATTATATTGCTTACCAGGAAACAGAACAATATCATTCACATCACAACTTGTAACATTATCCTCTACAGTTATATTATCTGTAGGCGTACTATTATCAGTAGGTAAAATTTGATCAGGATCTAAATTTATATCACCCGATATCACGCCACAAGGTGATGTTGAACAGAAATAATCTCTACCTTTATTTTCCGAAACACATGGGAGTAATTGATCAGATTTACAGTACACATTTACATCTTCTTTTTTAAAACGTACTGGCACTCTGATATTAATTACAGGGTACGCTAAGATACCTTTCTTGTAATGTCCTATACCAGCTTTGTTTCCTGGCAATACAGATGCTGATCCTCTAGCACTCCATCTAGAAATAAATGCATATCTTAATGTTCTATAGTTTAATATTACAGGTGTCTTTTTAAGTGCATCTAAATCGATATCGGTTTTAATAGTTTTTTTAATTTCAGCTAACAAGTTCAATGATGGATAATTAATTCTAAGCCCTCCATTTTTTTTATTATACTGATCAATTATCACATTGGTTAAATTTCTATCTACAGTGAAAGTTGTACCTATCATCCCTTTATCATGTAATTCATGAATATCATCGTATTCGTTTATCGCTGTCCAAGTGTACTCAAAATCTATAAAAGTTGGAACATTAGTTATAGTCGTGTCTACTATACATTTTTCTTTAAATTTTATCATTGGACAAACCTTAGATATTTTATCTTCATCGTAATTACCGATCACAGTATCTAAGTTTTCAGCGACTACAACTTTATCTTTATTGAATGTTCCATAATTTTTACAAGGTGCAAAAACAGGCTCTTTACCGTATGGAGCATCTTGACATACTAAACATTCTTTCTCTCCATTACATAAAGCATTCATAAGATCATCGCCAGTTAAAGCAAATAAATTTACACTCGATAGCATAAAAATATACGCTACCATTAATATTATTTTTTTCATTATTTACCAACTCCTAGTGCAGACGAACTTGCAGATATAACTGGGTGTCTATTTAATTGTGCTTGCATATTTTTTGTAGTTATTTCAAGTGAATCTAATGTTCTATTTCTTTCATTATAAGCATCGAATGCGTCTGCATATAATGAGTATGAATACTCACTCATTTCTCTTAATATCTTTCTCATACTATCAATTCCAACCTTAAACTCTTTATCGTTATTAATTAATTTGTATTTTTTTATCTCTGTTTCTAAAAGAGATAAATGAACTAACATCTCTTGAGTGATTAACGATATAGTTTCATAAGCAAGTTGAACACCTGCCAATATTTTAAAGTTCTCTATGAAACTTTTAAAAAGCTGAGGATTAGCAGAAGTGGTATTTAATATCTTATAGATAGGAGATTTGAAAGTTGATAAAAATTCAAGTTGTGGAGTTTCTAAAGAATTACGAGTATTAAATTTTGTTTCAATAGCATTTATATTTTTAATACTTATTCCAACAAAGCTTTCAGTAATGTAATCAAGACTACCATTACCATTATCTTTTCCCACAAATTCAATTGTTGTCTTAACTTCATCAAACTTATAACCGATTTCTTGCAAGTCTTTAGGGTTTTTATTTTTCTCCCCAGTAATCCAGTAGTTAATTGCTTTTTGCATATCTGTTGTACTATTAGCGTGAAGCGAAGGATAGTAAACAACTGAAACGCTACCCTCTTTATCTCCTTTACCTTCTGTTTTTTGAAGAGTAATATCTCCAGTGAACGCTCTCACAAGATTAATTAATCCACTTGTTTGATCTATCGGATTTTCACTATCTACAGCCATTTTTAAATGTTGCAGACGACTACTCCTAGAAAAGATAGTTTGTAAAAAAGTAGCATTACCCATAAAAAAAGTTTTAGGACATTCAAACGAACTAGTCGTAACAACATCTGCAAGGCATATACTATCTACAGCATCCTCTATCCCTTTCATTAAATCTTTCATACCTGTATTAACTTTTTTCAATCCATCATTAAATGAATCGGTTAACCCTGATGTAACACCCATATTTGTAGCAGCCGCTGACACTAAATCGCCTCCCATATTAACAGCAGCTTTTGCAACATTACATGAATCTAAATCCATACTATTGAGCATATTTGCAGCCTCTCCTAGTGTGTTCATCAAATCCGTACATTGAGGACACAATGTTTGCATAGCAAGATTAAAAGCATACCCTGTAGAGTTTGAAACAACCTGTTTCATGAACTTAATAATATCATCACCGTTCACATGTTTAAAGCCTCCCCAATCGATATCTATTCCGTTACAACCTGCCTTGATCGATGGTGCACTTGCAGAGAACATTTTTAAGTTTCCACTCTCTACTGCAAACTTATATCCACCACCTGAGTAATATGTTCCTCCTTGTGTGTCATAAGTTGCAGGCGAGTTCGACTCTATACTACTTGCAAGTCCTGATAACCAACCTGCATTTGCCTGACTACTTAAACTACCAAAAATTATTATAGTAGTTAGCAGTTTAATTAATTGTATTTTCATCAACATCTTCTCCTAAATATTTTAACCCATAAATGATTGCAGAAATCATATCTGGCAATGTGTGTAACCCTGTTGCGATACGTTGATACTTTGTACCGTTAGAGTTAATTGCTAAAAATATATCAGGTGTAGTTTCAATTCCAAACTTCTCTATCATCTCATTTTTACCTGATACATCAATCGTCACATATTCAAAACCGTACTTGCGTTTAAGCTCATTTAAGATAGGTATCTGTCTTTTACAAAACTCACAAGTTGGTGAAACAAAAATTATCAACCCTGCTTTTTCTGAGTAGCTTTTTAGAATATTATCTACGTTATCATTTGCAACAACTCTTGAAACAGAACTTTCAAAATGTCCCCTTTTACTAGAGTTCATTAACCCTGCTAAAAGATCGTTAGGGTTTTCTGTTCTAACCATTCGATCCTCATTCATAAATGCTACCGTCTTATTTTGTATCCACTGAGAGAGTTTTCTATATTCCAATATATTCTCTTCAGTTGGATAAGTTATGGCCACCTTGCGTGCTTGAGGCTCTATGATTTTTGCAATCTGATCAGGATCAATTCTATCGATCTTATCCCACGGTATATTCTGCGTATCTTCTAAAATAGTATAATTATCTTTGCTCTCAACAATAGGATCACTCACAATAGGCACACACTCTTTCTTCCAATACCAACCTTTATCTGCATTGCCAGTATTCCAAAACCTTTTATCATTACAGTTGTTAGACTCTTCACTCATGCCACTCGCAAACGATAAATTGAAATTTAAAATCAACAATGTGATCGATATAATAAATTTATAAATCATACTTATCACCTGCCATCATGCTGCTAAAATATGAGTGTAATTAAACTCATCAATCTCTACTATTTCAACCGATGTTGGTTGCTTGTGATAATCATTAATAAACATCTCTCTAATTATATCTAGCCAATACGACACGCCTTTTGAATGTACATCTTGCGAGTAGATACTTACGACAATACTTTCAGTTATGAAGGGGTCTTTACTTACTGTTATATTCATTTTCTGTACCCCCTACTCTTTAGTTTTTTTACTACTATTACTAACAGTCGTTGATGATTTACTATCGGTAACCTCTTCAGCGTTATCATCAACATTATCTTTATTAGACATATCTTTTATACGTTTTAAAGAGTTGCTTTCAATATAATTTACGCCAACTGTTTTACTGTACTTTTCTGTAAACTTATCAATTCGTAAAACTATATCTGTCCATTCATCAAACGCTTTTTCTGCGTCTTTTATATCGATTGATACACCTACTCTATTTTGAATTCTCTTGATTACATAATCAGTTTGTGCAAGCATATTAAGTGCTGTAATTACTCTTTCTGAACTTGCTTTAATTACTAAAGTATCAGGTTCTTTTGCACGTTCTTGTTTCCAATTACTTCTTCTATCCCTGTTCAATTTTTGTGATGTTTGTGGATTTTGTACCTTCTGTTGATTTTGATTTTCGCTCATATTCTAACTCTCCTGTTATTAATTATTTTATATACTACTCTTACCACCCACGGAATTGTGATGATAAAAACTGTTGTTATACCGTAAATATAAATCGCTGGAATAAGATTAACTTTGATAGCTGAAAGTATTATGTAAATCAGATTAATCATATTATTTTCAAGCAATTTACTTTTTATAAAAAATGAAATCAGACTTGCAATATTGCTATCTGTAAAAACAAACATATATAGAATTCCATAGAAAAAACCTGTCATTATAAGTTTTATAATAGCCCCTACACTCATACCTATTAAGATGTTGTTAGAGTAGATATTAGATATTGTTCCACCTCTTAATTTAGCGATATAAGTGAATAGAAGCATGAACCCTATCGAGTAACCGAACGAGAATATATACGATAAGATCATGTCATAAACTGTTGTATCGATATGTCCAAATATCGGTATATCTTGATTGATTACGGCACTGCAAATCGGTGCTAAAAAAAGCGATATCATAGTTCCTGTAAATATCGATCTTAGACCTAGATTGAAATAATCCATTCGATCTTTTAGAGTTGCTAAACGTTCATGTATCTCTGCTCCATCTTCTTCAGTAGCTGATAGAATTTCAATCTCTGATATAGCCTCTAATAGATCTTTCGGTTTCTCTCTATGCTGTACTAGAAACGGAGAGCTGTTGTCGTTACTACCCATCTAAAACACCCCTCCTTTTAATAATTTTAAAAATCCACCGAGGTATGCAACTGTCATCGCCATTATTAATAGCAGTATCGATAGAGCGTAAACTTTCCATCTAATAAATAAAAATACTGCAAAAATTATAAGCGTTGTAGAAATAACAATCGCAATCTTACCCTCAAAAATATTGTTGATTAAAAAGTACCAAATATCCTTTATAAATTTTTCATCATTCATGTGATCTCCTATTTTATGTATTTAAAAATAAACCATTAATGTGTCAGTATCTTGAATCGTGTTATCGCTATCCTCAGCAGATCTTTCCTGAGTAATATGTGTTTCTTCAACAATAGTTTTTTCAACAATAGTTTCTTCAACAATAACAGTAGTAGGCTTTATCTCTAAAGCGACTTCTGTGTCGATCGCCATATCTACATCTTTTGCATCACTGCTCTTCTCCTTGACGACTGTATCGATACTCTTCTCTGCTTTTTTATTATCTACAGCCACTCTTTTTTGAGTTTTAGTATTTGGATTACCGAATGTTTTTAGAATTTCTCTATACTCATCTGTCTGCATATAGTTTTTGATAGCCTCTTTGACTACATGCCTTTTAACATCTTGAGGTAGCGTATCGATCTCTAAATATTTCTCATCCTTTTTTGTGATTGATATTCGCATTATTCAATCTTCCTCTTACGTTTTGTTTATAGAAACCTCTAGCATTTGAGTATTCAGCAAGATCATCACCTAGAAAAAGAATCCTTTTTTTGTTATCATCACTTATGTACTCTTTGATTAACGCTGTTCCACCACCTGAGAAGATAACTAAATCAGCTTTTCCTAAAACATCATTTGCTTTTATGAAGAGTTCATTTACTATTTTATCTGCGTACTCTTTTATGAGTTCTGTACAGATATCAGTAATATCTTCAGTTAGTCCATATCCAACATATTTTTTTGTTTCTAAGAATTTTTTAGCTGTAAACTCATCAACACTATGTTTGTATTTCTTTCCAAGTTTATCCATCAACTTAATAACGATTTGACAGACACCTTTATTATCTAACATGAACGATAATGTAGAATCAGCACTACCATTAATAATAGATAAGACATCGATAGTGTTGTAACCGATATCAATTACAGCTGCATTATTGATAACATTCTTTCGCTGTGCATGATCGTCATACATATAGTCGTAAGCGATACCAGCACCTTGTGGCAAAACATTAACATTGAAACTATAATCTTTTCCGTCTGCTCTAAACCGAGTAACATTATTTTTGATTTCATCTTTATGGTCTTTATAAAAACCTAACGGCAATCCTAAAGTAACCTCATGAAAATCAGCAAACTTTTTTGCATAAGCTATAATTAATGGAGTGTACTCTCTCAAAAAATCAACCGTTCTAGTAGGTAGAGGATCGTGTAGCAACGCTTCTTCACCTAACATATACTTCTTACCGTTGTAAGATATTACAGTTTTCTTGCTTGCGAACGATCCTAAATCTACTCCTTGTCCATAATCGATTGCGACAGCTGTTGGAAACTTAAAATATTTATCCCTGCACCATACTTTTGTATCTCCGAACCCTATGTCTATACCTGCTACTTTCATTAACCTCTCCTTGTTTCAATTTTTATACCTGTAATAATAGATGTAAAGCTCCTCCTCTATCTCTATTAGTTGATTGACTTAATAACCCTCTCACGTTGATCTATATGAGTGTTTAAAATCGCTGTAACTTTAACCGTTTGTTGTTTCGATATCTCAATCTCATGCAACATCTCTTTTTCATTGTTGTTTACCGTCTTTTTCATTTCATGCAATTTATCGATATCGGAAATCGATTGAATTGTTGAGATTATCGCAGTAACAACTACATCAGGAAATACCCTAGTCTGATCATCGATATTGCCATTTCGCTTGTTTTTGTTTTTGTTTTTATTATCAGAAAACATTCTTTATCACCTCTTAAATAAAATATCTTATACCTATATATATCAACGCCTTGTTCGAGAGATGCGTATGTAGATATAAGTTGTTGGTAATATTAACTATTTTACTGATATATATTTTTTTAATTAATGTGCAGTTTTATTATCAATCAAGCTACTATCGTAGTAATAAAACGCTTTACCGTGATCACGACTAGCTCTATTTCCACACTCTCTGCAGATATATTCTGTTAAGATCACACCTGTTTCATAGTGATCAGCGTTGACTGTTATTTGAAAACTATCACATTTTTTACATCTCAATTTATTCATTATTATTAACCTCATCTTCAGCTACTATTTTTTGAAGAAAGGATTTAAGCTTATCTTTAATGTTCCAGCTATTAAACTCTTTCTGTAGTTTCAATATTTTAACTTCATCATTTTGCTCTCCCACAAACAGGTAGAAATTACCTTCAGTGTCGTAACGTATAGAGGAGTCTTGATAATGTAGAATTTTAAGAACTGATGCAAATTGATTATCTGATGTTTCTGATCCATCATTTCTATTTCCTATATCTATACCTAGATTACTAATACACTCATCATCACAGCTATCTTGATGTTCGATATACGTGTTTTTATAACTCATATAGATTTGATAGATAGATACTTCACTGTTTCTAATCTTATCGATATCCTCTTGAGTAGCCCTATCAAGTACAACCAATATCTGTTTAGCCTTGCTCTCTGATAATGTAGTAAAACGTTCTCTAATAAAATCTGCTTTAGATCCTTCGCCGTAACTCTTTGTATAAGGTTCTAAAACTTTAGGTATCAAATCGATTAAATTGCTATCAGTAATATTTCTTCTATTAAACTGTAATTTACACGCATGCTTTAATGCCTCACTCTCATTTTTGAATGAATGATAGATTACAGGTATATCTTCTATACCTAAAATCTCTGCAGCTTTTAAACGAGTGTGTCCATCGATCAAGATACACTTCTCTTTCCATACAACAACTGGTTGCGACATATCGTAACCATTAATACGAATATCATTAACGATACTATCTAAAACTACGCTATCGATATTGAATAACGATACAAACTGATCGTTAAGCTTGATACGATCTGTCTTCATAGTAGTAATTGTGTACGTTTCATTAGCTCTATTTTTACTACTCATTTCTGTAATATTTATAACTTCTCCCATTATGGATACCTCCGATTTTGAATTAATATTATTTTTCAATTTTTACTTTAATCACTCTGCGACTTTCTTTATTGTCCTGCTTAACTGTACCGTTTGAGTGTATGTATAAAATCCCTTTCCTCTCATTTTTGATAAACCAAACAGTAATCCTGCTTTGTTCAACATTTAAAGCAATGTTTGAAATATAGACGTGCAACATATCTGAATTGCCTTTCATATCATAAAAAAATATATCTATAAATTTCCCTAACACCTTTTGTAAATGTTCATTAATATCTAAAAGTTCTGCTATATCGTATGTCATACTTGCCTCCGTAAACCTATTTAATAAAACAATATTAAATGCTTATCATTGATTGCATTGAACATAATATCTTTAGCTAGATCATCTTCGATATACTCTAATACTGTTAAAACTTTCTCACTGTATTTAACTACTGCATTTTTTATATCTACTTGACCGATCTCTTCGAAATCTCCACCTTTGACTAGTAGCTTGTCGCAGTAATCGTTATTAATCATGCTTGATATAAAATCCTTAACTGGATACTCACTCAACATCATTTTCTTAGAGCCTGATATATTGATATCCACTTTCAAACCTGATAAGTAAGTTATAAAACCTAACTTCTCTCCCTCATTACTATTTGCAAATGTTTCCATCTCTTCATAAGTAGGAAATACAAGTCTTGTTGATATGCTTTTAAAATAACTCCATGATAGAACCGTTTCATCTATCTTCTCTTCAAAAAAAGGTATTAATCTAACTGGACTTACACTTGAGAACTCATTGAAGAAATGTTTGAACGTTGATGTTCCTGATCCTGTTCTTGCTGGCATACATGCAATAAAACTATCTTTAGGTGAAAAGATTCCGTAAAACTGATCACATAATAAATCTTCATTGTTACGCATTAGTTTAATATCTCCATCTTCTTCATTGAAAAGAATCGGTACAGTTTTTTTCTCTTTAGCTATAGTTATGAAAAAGTACAGTTTGTTATTGATTACCTTTTTCTCCAAAACCTTCCACATATAATTAACCGATGAATAGAACGTATCAAACTTCTTATCCATTGTTAAAGTCTTCTCTAATTCGTTAGATATCGCTGAAATAAAATTGTTGTCATTCGTATCAATTCTAAAAAATGATACATTTACTGTTTTACTGTTTCCCATAAAATCACTCTCCGTAATATTTTTTTCTGTACCCTTATATATCAGAGCCTTGTTCGAGAATGATTTTTTGACATAAAAATCAATTTTAATGGTTATTGTTAATTATCAATAAGTTACGTTAATAATTGCCAAAATTGGCAAATTGGTAAAATTGGCAAATTAACAAAATTAATAATTTATTTTTAAAATAATTATAAAAATATTACTGTTATGTATTAATGAGTTAGTTTAATTTTTGCCAAAATTGGCAAATTGGCAAAATTGTCAAATTGACAAAATTGGTAAAAATTTATATTTTTGATTTTTTGAGATTATTTTATAGTGAATTTTAATCGATATAAAAAACTGCTTGCAATCGATATATATCTATTATAGATTAGTGTCATCAACTGCGTTTTCATAACGTCACCTCTGCATAGTGCAGGGACAGATCAACCATTATGCTATATCGATATGTTTAGAACATAACTGTTATAGAGGATGTAATTGTTGGTGGCAAAAAAGTAGCGACATGAATAGTTCATTTCGATCCCCTACTTATGTAATGGATATTGTTCACAATATTCAATTTAAATGATGTTAATTTCAACATCAAATCAAACAAATATAATCAAACAAATTAAGAGATGTATATGATACTTTTCAAAGGTCTTATATTATCTAAAATCAATCAAAATTTATTCAAAAAAATGATTCTTTTTTGACAAAATCTAAAAAATATTTTAAATAGCAAAAATTACTGTATTATCAGTAATTTACAAAAAAAATGCAGATCTGCATTTGGAAATTAGAGAAAAAGCGAGTTTCGAGCTTTTTTATCAAGGTTTTAAAAATAATTAAAATCCAAAAAAAAAATGAAATTTTAAAAGAAGTTTACTGTTGAAATCTTTGCCCTTCACGGCGGATGGATAGAAGTTAAAACGAACACGTTTGAAAACGTGATTATATAGATTGTTTTTTAGCCTAGTGTATAGGCAAGAGAGCTGAACGCAGTAAAGATGTTAATCTTACTGTTATTAGGTGTATGGGTGCTAACTGGTTTAATCGACCAATGTAATCCATACGGGTGTCGCATGGTGCAATGAGAGTTGCTCGCCATGTGGCAACGGGGGCTGCGAGTAAAATCGCTTCTACCCACTAAAAATCCTCTCCTTTTTTGCACTTAGTACTCCTACAATTGTTTTAGAGATAGAACACTTGCACGCTAAGTGATTTTCATGTAAAATTATTTTGTAACTGGGCGACACGGAAATTATGAACGATATATCGTTTGTACATTATATATGAAGTGGTGATATGGCTAGTAATAGCTAAGTAATCCACCTTGTGGGATAGTCGTAATACTATAACACTAAGCATGCCAGGGGAGTCTGATCGTAGTAATATTATCAGATAAATAGCTCAACCTGTAAAGGAACTAACAGAACAACGTTAGTCTAAAGCGTCCTATCCGCCTTGACAATCAAGGTTCTAGGAGGATGCAAGCATGTAAGTAGATTGAGAGTGGCAAGGCCGAACTTGCGTTGAAGAATCAGTGTACCGAAATATCTTAACTTTAAGATAAAGTAAGGGGGAGCTTCTAGTTTCTGCCCCGATACCATAAACATATCACAAACTGATTTCGAGCAGACCAGACTCAATGTACGTCGTATATAACTAACGTGGAAAGATCCGAACGGATAGGTTTGATACCCTATTCCCTATTGCGAGGATTGATTAGCGGAGATTAGTAATCTTAATATAGAACAGATGCAAGGCAGTGTCTGTTTAAATTCTAGAGTTGGCTGATTACCAACTTTGTAGCAGAATAGATGAAAATTTCCACCTTCTCTTACTTATACACAACATTTTTTTCAGTTCGTTTAAGGGATAGTTTAGCTTAATTGCTAGCTATCCCTTTTAATTAACTGATATCTATCCGCCCTGAAGGGCAAGGCAAATCAAAAGATTTCTCCCGAAAAGAGGTGTCTATGAGAAAAGTTTATCTATGTGAATTATGGCAAGGACTAATTCAACAGATCGTATCCTTAGTTTCAAGAGGTTACGAAGAATATCAACTATTAACTCCAAAAGGTAATGTTACTGAAGAACGTTTGCGTAGAATTGATAAGCGTATTATTAAGGTTTTTAATCTTAAAGGGCAAAATCGTAATACTCGTTATACTAACAAAAAACGTGGTATAGCAAACTTTATTTATTTACGTTGGGACAAGATAGCGATCATATTAAAAACAAAAGGAGAAGTACCTGAAAGCTTAAAGAATGAAAAGTTTTCCGATACTGCAAAAGGTATTATTATCGAAGTAAGTGATATAATATCAATGAAAATAGGCTATGCAAAAGGCGAAGCAGGTAGATATACTTGTAGACTTGAAAAGCATAGTTATAATGAAATTCTAGGAGATTTACTAATCTTACTAGAACATAAAAAAATAAATGAATTAAGGTATATGTTTTCAATATTGAATAATTTGCCTGCATTTAAAGGCGTTATTGAACAGAAATTCGATATTCGTAATGCTATATCAAAAAATGCTAAAAAGCATAATATTAAATTAGATATGAAATATTTTTTCATATTGACTAGAAGAAAGATGTATAAAGTCTTTAAATAACGATATTAATCGTATTGTTTTATTTAACAATTTATTACTTTATGAGCCATTAATATGGTTTATGAAATGAGTAAAAAGCCCCTACAGAACTATTAGATAGTTTTGCTTAGGGGCTTTTTTTATTGTCTATTTTTAAAATGTAAGTTGAATATTAGAAATCATCCATTGTTAACAAACCTGTATTGTCCGTAAAAACAGAAATAATTTCATCAGTTGTTATTTCTTCTTTAAGGAATTTTTCAAATAACTTTAGAAAAGTTTCGGTAGTAATGATTAATATCTTGTATTTATCAGCACATTCAACTACTTCGTCATTGACTTTATCTTTTTTTCTTTCTTCTATATCTTTACTTCTAAATGTATTAATTATAAGTAAGGGATACACCGTTTCACTAACTCCATCATCATCTAGCTTATCTTTATATCTACTTGCAGAAAGGTTTACTTGAGATACGTTAGCCTCTCTAACATTAGAGTTAACGCCTTTAATTTCTCCTATAAAAGTAATGCCACTCTTCATTTGTATTGAAAAATCTTCTTTCTTTTTATCTACAAAGTTAGATAAATCATAATCTAACATTTTTTCTAGCATTACAAAAATCACATTTGCAAGGTTTTTACCTGATTCAATTAATATGCTTTTATAATTTAAATTTTCATTGATTTTTTTCTCAATCTCACTATTACGTTTATTATACTCTTTTATAATAGCTTTATTATCATCTACTATTTTTTTCTGATCATCATCATCAAAAAAGCTGTATTCTTGTAACCACTCTGGACAAACCTCTTTAGTATCAATCAATTTAATTTCTTTTAAAAAATCATAAATACCGTTTGGAAGAAAATTGATTGTAGTAATAAAGATACTATCATAAAATTGTATTGTTGTGGTTTTTTCACTACACTCCGAAGTAGTTATAATCTTGCCATCAGGCATGCGACTAAAGTGAAAATCTGAATCATATTCATTACCATTTAGCTTATTACGACACCTTTCAAAAGATAGGGTGTAATTTTTTATCTTATCAGTAAGAAGGCTAGGCATTATATAAGTCATTAACACAGGAAGCATATCTTTTAATTTCATTTTATTCGGATAGTTGCCATTATAGTGATCTAAGTAATACATTTCTGTATTTTGTGGAAATATGATAATGGCTTTTGCTGTTTTTGCATTAAGCAATATTGAACTCAACGATATTAAATCGTTTATCTTATTTATACTCTCATTATTATATTCATTATTTCGCCATAAACTTTCGTTTTGTAAATCAATAATATTTATCTTATAGTCATCAAAAGATCTAGGTTCATCTATTGTGTGGCACTCTAAACTGAACTCCTTACCAACGTTAACTTCTTTTGCAGTACCACTATAATCAATTAATTGTATTTTCATAACTTGCTCGCAATATATTTTAAGTATCTAATCTGTAATTTTAAATTAATATCTAATTTTGTCAATAACATTAAGTATTTATACATATCTCGAACAAGCCTCTGATATATAAGGGTGTAGGAAAATATTATTGGAGGTATCTCATAATGGATAAGTTTATGGAGATCGCAAAAGAGTTAGGTTTAATTATCGACAAACCGATAGCAAACGGAAGTATTCAGAGAGTGGCAGTTGAAGGAACTAAAAAGGCTAGTGCAAAAGATGGAGCGTACTGTATTTACAACAATCCAAACGGTACAGCTGGGTGGATCAGCAATAACAGAACTGGAGAGTATAAAACTGTATCGATATCAGGAGAGGTTAATGAGTATCAAAAAGGATTAAACACTTATAATCCAAAAGAAAACAATCTAAGACAAAATGAAAAAGCAAGTCAAGCAACTTATCTTATTACTAAAATCTTTAAAAAAGCTTTATATCATAAGTATTTATGTACTAAAAAGATCTCGCCATACGGTGCATTAGTTGATAACTACGGTGTACTAATTATCCCTTTACAAAATATTAAAGGCGAATATCGTTCATTTCAACGCATCTATGAAGACGGCAGTAAATCGTTCTTTACAGGTGGACAGAAAAAAGAGTGTTTCTTTCTGATAGGTAAGCAGATCGATAAAGAAGTTATCATCTGTGAGGGATATTCAACGGCTACAACGATCTATCAAGCAACTAAAATCCCTACAATCGCAGCGATGGATGCAGGTAATATTGAACCAGTGGCAAAAGCAGTAAGAGATCGATACGGCAAAGATCTAAACATAATTATTGCAGGTGATGATGATGCTTTAAGAGATGATAACCCTGGACGAAGATACGCAACTAAAGCTGCTAAATCAGTTGACGCAAGTGTTGTTTTTCCTAAGTTCACAGAACGTGAAGTTATTGATGGGCTTACAGATTTTAATGATCTGTATATTGTAAGTGATATTAAAAGAGTGAAATTGTCTTTTAAAAAGCATTGTGCTATATCAGTTGACTAAATACATACTAGAGGGGCGTTCATTTTATGAAAGAATCAAATTTTGAAACAACAGTATTAAGCAGTTTATCTGATATCGCGAACTTGTTATCATTTACAAATATCAGAGAGGTAGAGGAGCATAAAAAGACATATCTAAAAGACTATATATTAGATAAATATAAGCCATATTATATAGCAAAAGCTAAAAAAATGTCATCGATTAAAAGTGATCTTATTAGATTGAAAGCAATTCTAAGTCATCCTATATCTGAGCTAGCGATAGAAGATATTAAAACACATGATATCGAACTATTTTTGGTATCATATGAGAAAATGGGTAGAAGTAAAGCTACTATAAATCGTTATAGATCAAGGTTAAATGCTATTTTCAACCATGCAATAGTTAATGATATTATAATCAAAAACGTTGTAAAAGGAGTAAAGCAATATAAAGAACAAAGTAGAGATATTGCATTAACTGATGAGGAGATAGAACAGGTATTAGATGAAGCTAAAAGAAGTAGAAATAAGGAGTTGTATCTTATATTAATGATTGCTTTGAATACTGGTATGAGGCGAGGAGAGATTTTGAATTTACGAAAGGATAATCTCGTTGGATTGACTATAGTTTTGTTCGATAATGAAACTAAATCAGGATATAAAAGAGTTATCCCAATTAACAATACTTTAATAGAGCAGATTAAAATTCATTTAAGTGATATACTGTTAGATGAAAACAGGATTTTCAAATCTAAAGATATACGCACAGCATTTGATAATGTGAAAAAAAGAACAGGATTACGACATTTTAGATTTCATGATCTAAGACGTACATTTGCAACAAAGTTGAAAGATAAAGATGTAAATCTCTATGATTTAAAAGAGCTTTTAGGACATTGTAGTATAACGATGACAGAGAAATATCTGACATCAAGTATCTACACGTTAATGAAAGCTGTGAATAAGATAGCGTATAGGTAGATAGGTTTATTCACAAGTAATAAAGCTCAAAAAGTTTGTGTTATTAACTAGTTAGATAAAGTTGCTTAATAAGTAATCAGACTGTATAGGGTTGATAATTAATATGTTCTCAAAATAATAGCACTACTTTGTAATAAGGTAGTGTTATTTTATTATAACATACAGTTTTTAACTATAAAACATTAAGTTATTTATTGTTTTTATTCTTCCAGAATTCTTAAATGTAAAGCCTCTTATCAGCACAAATAACACTAATTTATAGATTTAATCCTTTCTTTGCATTGCAGAAATAAAATCACTAAACCCAGAGCTCATCATATCCTCAAGCGAAATACCTTTTCTGTCAGAAACTGCATCCATAAAGGATTGTATCCCTATTTGAATGAGTTTAACCATTTGTATTTCTTCAACATGATTTTTTGTGTGCACAGGATCGTCAAGACTCTTAATCATTTCTCGTATTTCAGTTTCTTTTATTTTCCAATATTTAATATATTCGTTTTGCCCTGCTAGAGAATACAAATCAACTCCAATTGGTATATCTACAGAATCACCATAGTACTGCTTATCATTCTCAGTAATAATAACAAACAACAGTTTCTCAATATACTTTCTGTCTCGCATCATCTCTACCATTTCATACATACAGTTAATAGATTTTAAATACTGGTCACTAATAATTACAACGATAAAGTCATGATCCCCTATTGACTGCATAAACATTGAAAGGCTTTCCTTGTACCTGACATCACGTATGTCTCTAGATATTTTAATCCACCTTACTCTATCAATAAGCTCCTTCTCTATTATATTTAAAATAGGAGAATCTTTTTGACAATATGACATAAAAACAGTCTTAGTAATCATAAGTTCTGGTTGCTGATTCGATATATTAAAAACGAAAGCACTGTTATTAACCTTTACTACCTCTTTATTTTCCTTAATACATACGTATTCTAATTTATGATTTTCTTCTATCTCAAATTTACCGAATTGAATATCCACATGAGCATCTAACATACCTCTAATTATAGTTTCTTGTTCAATAACATTAAATGCCGAGTTCTTAAGATGCAAGTGGTTACCATCATCCTTAACTCCGAATAGGATTATTCCTCCAGTTGTGTTTGAAAAAGCAGATATATATTTAGCAATTAACTCATTGGATTCTACTGGATGAAGATATACAATATTGTCTCTATTATTATTATCTATTTTTGATTTTATACACTCACGTATTTCCATAAAAATATACTCCTTTTATACTAAATTATTTGAAAGCTTTTTCAGTGGAATAGCTGTCAGTCCTGTAGTTTTTATAATATCTCTTAAAGTGATCTCTCGAATAAATCCTTTCCCATCATCTGTCCATAATTCATACCTATTATCATCTAAAGCTTCTATTTCTGCATCCTCATAAAAGATAATTTTCTCATCATCACTTGGTCTAATAACTATTCTTAACACTCGGTCATCACGATTAGCTTGAAATACAGTCTTTGAGTATTGATTCGCTTTCCATAATTCCAAAGAAGAATCTACTGTATACTTACTACTCTTATTTAAATAATCATATACATTACTAATAGACCTATCTATTAGTAACTCTATTTTTTCTTTTGCATATATTGACTTTGATGAACTGTGTTGAAATGATTGTAAAACCTCTTTCGATAAGGACTGCTCTCCTGTTTCTAGCATGTTCAGTAATAGAGCAGAGTTATCGAGGAGTATGTTTATTTGCTCTTGATTTATACCATATTTATTCATTGTACTTTCTACAGTATCTGCAAACTCAAGCCTTCTAAGAGTTTCTTCATTATTAGAAAGAAGATGGCGACGGTCATAAGTATCATTAAACAAAGCCTTAGCTTCCTCTTTATTTTTTTCAAACCACACTGTAAGAGTATTGAATGAACTTTGAATTGCATGTTCTCGGTTGGTTGTTCCTGCATTTTCTAAATAAAGTTGCTTACGAATTAATTCAGATATGAAATTTGCAATATCTTTATTATTATAAGATTCAAGCTGAATACTTTCTAATAATACTATTTCTTTATGTAAAAGTTGTTTTTTAATGTCATTACCTAATGATGTTAAAATTTCTTTCAATACATCATCAATACCATTATCTTTTTTTAACTTATTTATTTCGATGAATTCGTCTTTTTGGTTCGGAACAATTGCCTGAAGCCGAAACTCTTGATTACCCATGCTACGAATCCTTAAATCATACAGATTATTTAACCATGTAAACTTAATCGCCTTATCTAGTAACAGATCATCAATTGAGCTTAACTGACCACCTATAGTTAGAAACTGATCATATAGATCTTTCAATGTCACCTTATTGCTAGGTGATATCTTCGACCAATACTTATAAGTTTCTTTTGTCGGGAGCTTTACGCTGAAGTTAATCTTATTTAATAACTCCCACAATTCATCCGTTAGTTCATTCGTAGACATATATGGAATAATAATATTGCTCTCTTCTTGCATGCCATTCATTCTATATAAACTCTCCTTAACTAAGTTTTGATCTTTATCTAGCGTATCTACTAGTGGCAATATTTTGTAAATGTTTACAATTTTATTTAATATTTTTTTTTCCAATGAAGAGGCGTGTTCATTATAAATACCGCATAAATGATAGAGATTATTCCAGTTTTGACAAGAAATGTAATTTAACATCTTTTGGTACAAGAGTATTGCTGTTGAAAATATACCATCGTTAATAGTTGAACCTTCTAGAATGCCATTTCTTTCTTGCCTTACTTCAAAATTCGGGCTATTTAGAATAATCGGAAAGCTAAATTTTTCCGTACCCACTAATGGAAAAGTGCAAAATAGCTTAGGCATATTGCTAGATGACAAAATAGAATATTGACCTTCATTACACTCTATCAATGTTGCAATTGATACTCCATTTTCTATATCCGTACATACCAAAACATTAATTGTTTTAGTTTGATCATTATCCACCTTTGTTATACTAAATATTTCCAATCCATCTGTAAGAATCTTTGGAGTTCTATCAAAAATATATTTAACACCATTCCAATTCACTTCTTTGATTGTTTTAGAGAATACAAATACAAAAGGTATTAAGCTATTAAGTGCATTATATCCATAATTTATAGCATCCTTAACTTCCAAACATTCAGGTGTTGGTAATATGTATTTAAAAGATGTTGTTATCATATCTAAATTAGATGGAGGAGCAATATCCTGACTTTGATTTGTCATCTCAGCTTGTTGTATAGCATTAAGGATAGACTCTCTGATAGCTTCTTCTCCAATTCCGCTACGGTCAAGCATACAAGACATAGCTTTATAATTATTTGAATCCTTATACTTATGGAATATTCCATTAATCATTATCATTTTAGAGATTAAATGAGTAGACATAAATCCAGTCCCATACTTTCCTATTTTTTTGTCTTCATCTGTTCTTTTAGATGAAATTTGCGTTATTAAATCTAATAAATCACTATGTGTAAATACTTTACCATTATGGGAAAAGAGAAGTTCTGCTTCATTAAGTTCTATTGTAATAATTATGCCACCAGTATTTTCACAATCCTTTGCGTTTTGCATTAACTCCCAAATCCAACGTCTTTGCATTATCTCTTTATCGCTATCATTCGCACCATTCAACTCTGTTATTTTGGTTAAAATTGAATTGAGAGCAGCATCAATGGTTTTTTTACGATAAATATCAGCTTCAGTATCCATATCTAGTTCCATCCTATTTTAATGTTTTTCTATGTTCTAATTATTTGACAAATATATTCTTTTACGATAAACCTCTCTAAAACAAAGATAGGTTTGTACATAATAAAGTATTGAACTTATAACCCATTTCAATTTTATATTATATAAAATCAATTTATATTCTATTTTAACTTCAGTATAACTAATCTATTGACAATTATCTGCCGATATGAGTAATATATGAATGAAATATGCTTATGGAGGGGTTTTAAATGTTTATTGAAAATGATTTTGAATTGAATGACTTTTTACATACACTGGATTTTAAATCCCTTGCGTCTACCTTTTCCGCCACTCGGGCTGATTTTATATTCTTTGCAGAGAAATATAATTGCATATTCTCACTTATTTGTCAAGACAATAAAATAAATTCAATATTTTATATATAAAGTTATCTACTTGCAAATCCTCTGCTAAACATACAATACCCCCCCCTGCTCTGCTAATAGTAAGTTGTTTCACCAATATTGTTATACAAGTATAATAACCGTATCGACTATTATATTATCAATACTCTAATCTCCACATATAAATGCCATGAATGTAATTGAAACTATAACTAACTTTAAACCATTTCTAAACATATCATTTATACTTTTTCCACTTTAAATTCTTTAAAACCTTTAATGCTATTTTAAAACACATAATACGTACACATATATAATCACCTGAACTTTTGCTTAAATGTTTGCACATAGTTTCAATAAGCGAATGGATCTTGATAATGAATATACCTGAAATATTTTTATATCGTATATATACTATTACAAAAATAAGGAAGAGATTTTACTCTCTTCCTTACAAATGAAACTACTACTAAATTGGACTTCTCTACTTCTGCTAAATACGGTACGTAGGTGATTTATGAATTTTAGTTTTTATACTCTTTTTCCTAACTAATAATGCTGGTTTGGTATCTGTCTGATTATTCTCATACATATACGGAAAATCAGTTGGATTTAAACGAACTGCATCTGGATATTTTGCTTGTAAATCTTCGATTTTACCAAAATCTAACGCTCTACCTACACACGATAATACACATGTTGGTTTACCCTCATCTTTCAGTCTATCTTGACACATATCACATTTTTGCATAGGATGCTGAACTTTCCAACCCGTTAAAGCGTTAGGCTCTTGCTTCTCTTCTGCGATCTTTGGTTTTGCAAACGGACAAGCCATAATACATGCTTCTAATCCTTCACACTTATTTCTATCAACCGTAACTATTCCATCATCTGACTTGCTAATAGCATTAAGTGAACACGCTGTTAAACACGCTGGATCTTCACAATGATTACAACTCATTGAAAATGGTGCAATAAGATCTTCTGATACTTCATACGCAAACTGCTTACGCCACGCCACAGGACCTGGTGCTACTTGGTTCCAATCTTTACAAGCAACTGTACACGCATTGCACGACATACATCTTGTTTGATCAAAATAAAACCCTAACTGTATTTTTGTAATTTTTTCCACTTTTATCACCTCTTATACGAACAACGTGTCTTTTCTAACTTTTACATACGCAAACTGCTGAGAATTACCATTATCTAAACGTGATGGTTTCGACGACATTAATGTGTTCGCACAACCACCATCATCTATTCCATCTATCGGATTAGGATCGTACCAACCACCTTGGTGTAGATTTATATGTCCACGTACACAACGTTTAGTTAAACGTGCTATTACTCTAACAGCACCGATCGGATTTTCTACAACGATTAAATCGTTTTCAGCAATCCCTCTATCTGCTGCATCTTGATCGTTTATCCATATCTCATGCCACGAAGCCGTCTTCATATCTTTCTTATATACAGCAGAACTTATCATCGGTGATATCGGAGCTGTTGCACCTTCTATATGGCGTTCAGGCATCACTGCATACTCTTTCCAGTCGTTACCCGAACCGTAATCACCACCTTTTGTTCTGTGATTTAACTCTCTTAATAACGGATTCTCTGCATGACTTGAGTGAACACGATATCTATCATGAGTAGTACTTAATGTTAAACCTTTATATTTGCTTAAATCATTTTCAGGTATACCAGGCTTAACAACTTTACCAGACGCATCCTTAATTGGAAATACTCCATAAGACTCATTAAAACTATCTCTAAAATCTAGATACATAGGGATAGGATATATTATCGGATCACCTTCATAATCTTTATTCGTCTGTCCTCTTTGCTCTTTAGGTAACCAACCATGCCACTTAGAGTAACGACGTTCGTAATCCCATACCATCGTATTATTATATACATGAAATCTGCCTGAAAGTTCTGGACGTGTACCATCTCCCCACTCTGCTATATTATTCTCGCCACTACCCCAATCTCGTACTACAACAATAGCATTATTACCACCACTATTTTCAACAAAATCAGCGTGTTCATTACTTCCTTGATTCTCAGGGCGTTTTGCTGGTGGAACTATTCGGGTGTTCAATGTGTCATTAAATATAAATGGAGTTGTTGAAAGATCCACAGTTTTTTCTAAATATTTATCTAAATTTATTCTCAACTTCGCACCAAATGCTCCTTTACTTACATCAGTAATCGTAGGTTCTGGTTGATTTACTCGTGGACGATATTGATTAGCAAAAACTTCATCTCGTGACATACCGTAAAATCTTGAAGCAGGTGATGCTATTGCCTTATCTACTATATCTAAAGATAATACATCTGATGATTGGTATGCTTTAGATGTTGCATTTGTACCGACATATTTTAAATGTGAATTGGCTACAGTAACTCCATTAAAATCACCTAACTCTACTTGAGCTTTATATGCTTCATAAGCAAATCTCCAACCATCTTTTGCTTCACCAGGTAATTTTGATACAGGTGGTCTATAAATTTTTTCACCACCTATATCTTTCCAATCGCCAGCTTCTAAAGATACTGCAGATGCAAATATATAATCTGAATGTCTTGCAGTAGGCGATAAATAGATATCAAATGTAGCTAAACAAAATGTATCTGGATTCGTTGCATCACCACTTATAGGCAAGCACTTATACATCTCTGCACTATCATTAGTATTCGAGTGTTGGTTTAATTGTATCCCACCACCATCGTTAATAATCATTCTTGTACCTGCAAATTTTTGAGTATTCGCTGCCTTGCCATCGAACTCATAATAATCTAAACCGTTATCAGGAAAAGTAGTTGGAAAACCTCCTGTAGGTCCTAAGTTAGTTGGATAGTTATATACTAAGGCTGCTTTTGTAGCACCATCATCGTTTACATATCTTGTTATACCGTCCCACTCAGGAATATGTTTACCTGTATAACCTTTCTCTTTTAACACATCATGAAATGCTATTTTTATACCATTAAACCATTCTTTAACCGACATTGTTGCAGCCATTTTAGGATCAGTATATAAAGCTGGTCTGCCTGTTGGAATTGCACTACTTCCATCTAAATAATCTGTCTTTAAACCTATTTTACCGCTATCCTTAACACCAACTCCAAATACACCAACAAACATACCTTCGCCGTGTAAACCGAATGTTTTTGTTACACACAACAAACTTGCTAATGTAAACATACTTATTACACCGTTATCTTGTTTCTGTATTCCACCACTAAAATCACTAAATATCGGGTGTTGTGCTGGATCGCAATACATTTTTGCTAATTCTTTTATAGTCTCAGCAGGTGTACCACAGATAACTGATGCCCACTCTGGAGTTTTTGGAGAATTCATGTCTTGCTTATAATAATATTTTGAATCAGCTTTTGACGGATATGAACAAGTTGATAAATTTCTTGTTCTATCTTTACTCTCCACCTGAACTGTTGAAAACTGTGTAGCTGTATAGTTCTTAGATTTATTATAATTTAGCTTTGTTAATCTATCATCACTACCCATTACATACGCTGATAATGACTTTCCTGCTGGAACTTCATCAACTTTTGTATATCCTGCATCACCTGGATCTGTTAACTTAATAACACCTGATGTTTTATGTACCCAATAAGCTGGTGAATCAAAAAATCCGTAAACCATCGTATCTAGATACTCTAGATCTAACCATGGTTTTGACATTATCTTACCGTCTGCGTCAACTGTGTTAATAATCATCTCATAAAACATACCCATGATTAAAGCTGAATCTGTATAATTTCTTAACTGTACCCAATCTGTTGCACAAGTTACACCTGTATCTACAAACTCTGGCCCAATGAAATAAACCTTACTCTCTGGACGTCTTTCCTTCATCTTCTCTATAGCTCTAATATACGCCCATGCAGATGAGTTATTCGTCGATAGAATATTCGATCCCCAAGAAACAACATTTTTAACAACACTCGCAATCGCTGGGAACTGATAACCAACTGAACGAAACTCTGATGATGTGTCTGATGCCCACATACTTGGATGTCCTGTTAATTTATACGCATATGTATATTGGTGAAAACTATAGTTTGAGTAAGCTTCCTTAGTACCACCTACGAATTGTGATAATGCAAGCTTTGCATCTTTTGGTTTTTCAAAAGTAGCACCGTAATATGATGTTGATGAACCTGTAAACTCAAATATCGCAGCTCTACCATATTTATCATAAATAGATCTATATTTTTGAGCTACCTCTTTCATTGCAACTTGAGATGGTATTCTAATAAAACCTGTAACATCACCTCTAGCCTTTGTCTGCTTTAATGTATATTTTAATCTACCCGGATGATATAATTTATATTTAAAAGCTCTAGCTTTCACACAAGTTAATGCTCTAGAGTCATTATACTGTTCTCTATTTCTTAAGTTACCCTCATAATCATAATCACTCTCATCTGAGGTAACTCTCACTACTCTACCATTTACTACATGAAACTTTGACACACAACGAGCACCTACTCCACAGTTATGAGCACACCCTCCATGATAAGTTTTTGCATTCGATAGATCCTCTGGTGAAACAACATTATCTAATCCTCCACCGTTACCTATAAAAATAGGCTCGCCTGATCCTTTCTCACAACCGATAATCGCAGCCGATCCACCTACCGCTAACGTAGCTTTTATAAAACTTCGTCTGCTAACAGATAGCTTGCTACTTATCGCATCAACTATACTCTTCATTTTACTCATTACTAGATTCCTCCTAAAGATAAATAATAGAACAATATTTTATATCTACATTTATAATTTATATAGTTACATACAAATTAATCGATATATATCAATTTAAGTATGTCTTAATTAATATATATAATACTTTAAAGATGTCAACGAAAAAACATAATCGCTATTTTATCAAGCAAATTAAGACCTTTTTACTCTTATTCTGATTACTTATCTGTTATTAGATTAGCTTTTAAAACAGTATTATTATTTTACTTTCCTATCAATGGTTTCTGAAAGTAGCAACAACAAGTTGTAAAGTAACAGTTCTGCAAATATTAGTTTATTTAATAGTAAGTAGATGATTTTGATATTATTATTTATTTTTATATATAAAAACTTTACAGATAAATAGGCAAAAAATAAGGAAGAGATTTTACTCTCTTCCTTACAAATGAAACTATTACTAAACCAGACTTCTACTACAAAATACTCTACTTCTTACTAAACGTGTTACGTAGGTGACTTATTAATTTTAGTTTTTATACTTTAATTAATCTAAAAGCATATTATAATTACTGCTCTATCCAAAATCAGTTCTGTACAAATATAACGCAAATTCAAGAAACTACTATTTATTTGTCCCAGTTATTTTCAATGCTTTTCTAGGTTTAATAAGTAATGAAGGACCTGTATCGTTTTCATTATTAACATAAGCATACTTAAATTTGCCTGGTGTCACCTGTTCTGCATCTGGATAAGTACGCAGTATTTCATCATAATCTGCAACCTTTATCGCATGAACTGGACAAGATCTAACACATATAGCCTCTTCATCTTTATCTAAAAGCTCAACACACATATTACATTTTTGCATCGGGTGAATTATCTCCCAACTCTCTTTAGATATAGGTTCTTGTTTATCATCTGCTATACCTGGTTCTGCAAAAGGACAAGCGTCGATACACTGTTTTAAGTCGATACACTTACTACGGTCAACGATTACTATTCCGTCAGTTCGTTTAGTGATTGCCCCTGCTGCACAAGCTGACAGACACGCCGGAGTTTCACAATGGTTACACGATTGAACGAATGAATAAAACGCTCCTTCGCTACCCTCTACTTCATTTGTCCAGTGCTTGCGATATGACACAGCACCTGGATTAACATTATAATAATCTTTACATGCAACAGTACATGTATTACAACCAATACATCTTGATTGGTCGAAAAAAAATGCCATTCTCATAATCTATCTCCTAATAATCGATTTTCGTAACTTTAACCATCGCTGATTGCTGTCCGTTACCATGATCTGCTCTTGATGGTTGTGATGCCATTAACGTATTAGCGTTACCACCAACATCAACCGTTTTACCACCTATCTCACGTGGGTCATACCATGAACCTTGATGTAAATCAACAAACCCTCTTGAACAACGCACCGTTAATCTTGCAACACATCTAACGATACCTATCGGATTTGAAACTTCAACTAAATCTCCATCTTCAAGACCTAACCCTTTACCATCGGTTGCATTGATATATATCTCACTATATGATGCGATGTTTTTATTGATCTCATCAACTGTTCCATCTGCATTTATCGTTTGATTAGACGTTGGATAAGTTCCACCTTTATTAACTGCAAACGCTTTAGGACCTACTGCATACTCATTATAATCATTAGCAGGTTTAAAGTTACCTTTTGCATCTCTACCCGGTACACGGTGTGATAACTCTCTTAGCATCGGATTTTCTGCTAATGATGAGTGAGTACGATAACGATTATGTGTAGTTGTCATGCAAAACGGCAAATCTTCTATTTTATCTGCACCACCGTACGCTTCCATAAAGTAATCTTGATATGCATTGTATAATGGTATTTCAAGAACAATCCTATCTCCTTCTAGATCTTTATGTTGCTGTCCACGTTGATTTGCAGGGAGATAACCGTGATATTTACTAAACTTGTTCTCATACTGCCATACAAATACTGGAGAATAAACTTGAAAACGCCATGCAGATTTAGGTGCAGTATCCGTGTTGCTAAACTCGTTACCGTAACCACCTGTTGCTACCTCATTAGTAGGTATCTTGTTACTAGAAGTGATAAATGGATTAGTTACTTTATCCGCTAAACCCTTATAAGCATCCATTACTACCTTATGAGTAAGAACTGGAAGAGCATCATCATTCGATTTAGCTGGTAGATAAGGATTCTTTAAAAACTCTTTCCAACTCATACCAAAATATGGACTAGTTAGATCTCCGCTTGCTGTGTTAAATTCTTTTCGAACTAACGCTTCAACAGATTTATCCCCACCTGTAAAATCTGCTGCAGCACCTGCTGCACTTGAATCTACTTTTTCATACGCTTTTAATAGTTCGTTTGCAAAATTCCACATAGGTTTTGCTTCCCCAGGAGGAGTAGATACTTGTGGCATATATAAATTTGAACCCATATTTGGAGTTATTATATCTTGTTGCTCCCAAGCAGTTGTTGCTGGTAGAACGTAATCACTCCATCTAGGTGTTGCTGACATAAAATTATCAAATGACATTAAACAAAATGTTTCTCCATCTTTATAATCATTTAAGTCTAAACATTCTAACATCTCTCTTGAATCGTTTGAGTTCTCATGCTGGTTCATAAATATATTACCACCAGTGTTATACATTAAACGAATACCTGAACGCTTTTCATTACCTAGATTACCAACTTGTCTTCCTTCCCAATCGTAGAATGTATGTCCACTATCCGTATATGTTTCTATCACACCATCAGCATCTCTTTTCCACTTTATAAATGTTTTTGTACCACCATCATCCCAATAAACATCTGGTGTTGTCTCTGTACCTTTTTCATAGTTAGGGATATATTTAGCCTTGTATCCATTCTTTTGTAACTCTTTTGCATAAGCCATTTTCATAGCTGTATGCCATGCTGTACATGATGCTCTAGCTTTATTAGCAACAGGAAATCCAGTGGCTAACAGTGGACGATTAACTTTAACTTTTAAAGCTTTAGGATCTGCTGTCGATGATGGCTTGATATACCAAAAAAATCCTGCACCCTCTGTACCTACATTTTTTGTTATTACATGTAACGCTTGAACTGCAAATAAGTTAATTACTCCGTCTGCTTGTTTTTGCATACCACCAGACCACGAAGATATTACAGGGCCTCCTTTAGCATAAACCTCTGCAAAACGCTTAATAGCTTCAACTGGAACTCCAGTTATAGCTGATGCCCATTCAGGAGTTTTTGGAGTTTTGAAATCTTTCTTTGTTTTATATTTTGTGCTAACAACAGTAGCTGTAATATCATATGAACATGATGCCCAACGTTTCATAGTACCATTAATCTTTGTTAACTCAACCGCTGTATAGTTTGTAGTAGTATCGCTATACGCTTTTGCACTACTATTATTACCAAGCACCCAAGAACTATATGATCTACCCGCTGGAACTGCTTCAATTTTTCTAGTTCCTGTATCTGTAGTAATCGTACCCGCTGCTTCATCTATAGAGTATGCTGGAGAATCAAAAAAACCGTATACCATCGTATCAAGATAATCAACATCTAGCCATGGATTAGCTTTTAATGCTCCTGTTGTTAAATCAAATGTCATATCTAACATATGATAGACCATACCTGCAACTAATGCCGCATCTGTATAAGGTTTTGATACTAACCACTCATCAGCTAAAGTTACGCCACCATCTGAAAAATATGGACCAACGAAGTAAACTTTTGCATTACTATCACGAACTTTCATATCCTCCATACTTTTAACATAAGCAAATGTATTATTATTCCGTGTAGAGATCGCGTTATCACCCCATAACACGATGTTCTTACCGTGCTTAGCGATACTGTTACTATTCACATTTTTCCCGTCTACTCCAGTATAATTATCACCTAAATAAGTATATTGGTGAGAACTATATGTTCCGTAAAACAAATTTTGAGCCCCACCCATATACCTAAAAACAACCCCACTTGTTAAGCCCTTATACCCTGATCCCATTGGACCAGTTGATGCACCTTGAAACTGCCCTGCAGATGCACCAGAAGCATACAACGAATAAATACCATCTATACCATATTTATCAATAACAGCTTTATGTTTTGTAGCAAGCTCTGTTAACGCCTGATCCCATGATATACGTATAAAGCCTGTTAAGTCTCCACGCGTTTTAGTTTGCTTTAATGGATATAATAATCTACCCGGATGATATAAACGATATTTGTAACTACGACATCTTGTACATGCTCTTGTTTGTGGGAAATTTCTACTATTTTTATCTAAAAAAGTTCCATCTGACGTATGAGTGCTTTCATCAGTTAATATTCTAGCTATACGACCGTTTGAAACCTCTGCAACTGATACGCAACGACCACCACAGTTGTGAGTTCCTGAACCATAAAATCTTTCATAGGTTTTTGGATCAGTTGGATCTCCTGAACCACCATCTCCTGAACCATCTCCTACAAAAATAGGTTCTCCTGATCCTTTCTCACAACCGATAATCGCAGCAGATCCGCCTACCGCTAACGTAGCTTTTATAAAACTTCGTCTGCTAACAGATAACTTACTACTTATCGCATCAACGATACTCTTCATTTTACTCATTACTAGATTCCCCCTAAATATACATAATAGAACACTATTTTAGTATCAATACTCATAATCCATATATCTTCATAAATTACAACGTACAACATTCACACAAATGACAATATATATATGATAGTTAATATAGATGTATCATTTTTAATATATTTCAATTAATATATATTATACTTACAGGATGTCAATGAAAAAATAAAATCCTTATTTTATAAAGCAAATTAAGACTATTTCGCTCTTGTTAAGATTATTTATATGTTTTTTTATCAGATTTTAGAACTATGTTATTATTTCCCTTTAAAATCAATAGTTTTTAAAAATCAATAATAACAAGATGTAAAACAACAGTTTTAAAATATAGATCTACTAGTATCTAAATTGAAAATATAAAACTTTAAAAAATATTCTAATTTTCTAAAATATCGTAAAAAAATAATGTTTAAGTATAACTTTAACAATACTTATTACAAAATAAATAGTATTTTAAATATTCAAAGTAGGAATAATTCCCCTTATTTGATACAATTTTTCATCGTTTATATATGCATATAATAAATTATTTATATTTCTACGGCACGTTTCTTGCTATTAAATATACGTTACTAAAAGTAATACACTCTAATTACTATAGTGATTTTCAATAACAACGGGGCGACTGTTCTTGCCAATGCTTTAAATTATATTAAGTATTTTGATTAATATAACTCCTTTATCATGAGCGACTTTTAATATCCATTACTAGCAACTAGCAATGATTAGTTGATTATGTTAGGAAGGATTTTAGAGGTTTCGAATCAAACAAAAAATGTTTTAACAATTATTAATGTTTTGGTGTATCCAAAGATCAGATTTATATTTAATACTGCTTTATGCATAATACTTATAACTCAGATTATTAAACTCTATTAAATTGATAACAAACATAATTTAGCTTCACATCACAGAAAGGAGAAAGCGAAATAATGATAGATAACAAAATTCAAAATAGTAACTATTATAACTCAATTAATAGTTCTAACAACACAACTAACATAAATAAAAATGTAGCTACTGACTTTAATAGTCTGATCGCAGGTTCTAGTAATACAGCTAATAAATATATGGATACTGTTCAGCAATTTAGTAATATTACTAAAAGTAGTAAAAGTATAGGCAACGCATATAATAATGCAATTAAAAATTATGACACTATCCCTAAAAGCAGTAACGGTGTAGAGGATCGTTACAATAGCGAAAACAACGCTACTGAAAATGTCGATCCGAACGATTACAACATACCGATACCTACTATCAGAAGTGATCATACTGGAGCTACCTATCATACAGGTTTAGGAGAAGATAATGGAGTGCTCTTCTCAGGATCAACAACTAAGAGAATGGTTTTTGATATTAGGTATGCTGAACACTCTACTGATGAAAATCCTATAATGTCTGCACGGGGACAAGATGAAAATGGAGAACCATTTACACAGTTAATCACTCTGAATAAAGTGAACCCTAGTGATGCAACTCCTGTAGAAATAATCGCATTACAATCTCACCTACAAACAGATGAAGATGAGCTATTAATAGGTGATACTTTTCTGATGAATGGCTCTTACGGTTATAATGAATACGGTGGAAACCTTAACGATAGAAATAATTACATTTCATCACTTAGAGCGGATGAACATCGATACTCTTATTCAATAAATAACGGACCCGAAGTACCGCTTGACTTAACAACAATATTAAATAGGTTTACAGACTTTATGAACAAACATAATATCGCTGAACAGGATGATTCTGCGAAACTTGACGCAGCTTATAAACAAAAATTAATAACTGATGCATCAGAAGAGTTAGACGATTTAGTTGTAGAGAGTCTTGTAAATGAAGCTAATTTAGAGGATGAATTATTAGAACAGTTAGATACAAGTAAAGATGATGATAACGTAAATAAAGATGATAGTAATTTCAATAAAGATGGTGGTAGTTTCAATAAAGATGGTGGTAGTTTAGTTTGATTTAATTGGATTTGATTTGGTTTTAAAAAATGGCTTACTGAGAATTTTGAAACTATACGTTCTGAGAGTTGCTTTGATATTAAACTTGATCTAATTGATCCAACTTCTACTAATTACGGTTCACTTAAATTTACCTTAAAGTTAAGATTCATATTTTAGGGATACGCTTAACGGTTTGGGTTAGTCACTTATGGTTAGTGTTGAGCTTAGGGTTGTAATTAGTTAGTTAGTTAGTTAGTTAGTTAGTTAGTTAGTTAGTTAGTTAGTTAGTTAGCTAGTTAGTAACTTTTAGATTTATATAGTGTTAGATGGGTGCAAAATCATCATCTATATTTATACAAAAGGTAAAATATGACACAGTAAAAATCAAAATTATAAACTGCTTCTCTCCTTCCAGCTAAGCCACTTATCTGTACCGCTCATAATTATATCTATAGACTCTTGAGGACATACATTAAATATCAAATCTAAAACTGATAGATAAGGAACAAAGTCACTACAGTTCGTCTGTGGGTATGGTTTTGGGATAAAATTCTGAAATAATACCTCTACTTCGCAGTCAGGAAAAACTTCATCTTCTTTCATATAATCAAAAGAGCCGTTAGCACAGATATATGTAGTCGCACCTGCCCAATTTAAAATTTCTAAAACCCTCTTAGATCTAGTCGATGTTGAACCTGTTTCCTGTGTAAAATCTGAACTATATAAAAACTCTCTCTTTATATTTAGATATGTGCAAACTAGTTTTATAAAATCAATATTTATATCAGCCAAGATTTTATAATCACACATTAACCATTTTTCTGCCATCGGCATAACTTCATTAAAGTATTTTGCTTTGCTATAGTTTGATGTAAGTCTACGCAAAAACTTCTCTTTCCATGCATGATCTTCAAACAATAAAGCTTCATTAATATTTTTTTTAAAGCTTTTACTTTTTTGTATAGGAATTGTATAGTAGCCCGTATCACTACTAAAAGTAAATAACTTATTTCGCAGATGGGTAGACCCGATAGACAGTTGGTAGTCATCAAGAAAAACAAACTTGTCAGATATATTTATCATTTCATAAAAACCTTGCCATGAAAGAAAAGTTGGTTGCATTAATGATACTTTTACTTCTTTCATAAATAAACCCTACTATAATGTAACATAAAACATAGCTAATCTACCGTAATCTAAATTAGCACTGCACTCCATAAGTTTTATATATTCATCAACGTTTTGTTTTACTAAATGATTATCAATCAAAACCCTTGCATTATGAGAACCCTTACCTATATCATTATTTTTATAGTAGTTAGAGTGATCATTAGCAAGATACATTTCTATCGGAAAATCTGCTTGTTTTAAAAATATTTTAAAACCTAGTTCCTTGAGAGTATTTTCTAAATTATCAAAATTAAAGTAGTTAATAACATCTGTAGAAATAACATACTTATCATCAATAAAATTATTGTCTTTTAAAAAATTAGTGAACTTTGAGAAATTATTTCCAGTAGTCACTCTAAACAAACTATCTTTATGCATTACAGATTTAACTTTTTGTAATAATAATACCGGATCATTAACAATAAAAATAATCTGATCTAAATTTATATAATCATACTTCAAATCCTTTTTATTTAATTCATCTAAAATATCATAAATATTTCCTTGTGTAAAAAATTTAATAAGATCTTCATTGAAACGATTTATCCCGTCTTTTGAAAAATCACATAGCGATACATTCCAGCCATTGTCGTGAAAATATTTTGAAAAAAATCCTTCTCCACATCCAAGATCCAGCACGCTACCTTCTGTTTTTTTTGAGAACATACTATATATACGGCTTGCAACTAACGCTCTGTTTTTAAAATAGATTAACTCATCTGACGTATACGATTTACTATATGCTTTAGTATGTTTATTAGATTCTTGATAATATTCATCTCTATATATTTTTTCAATGTCTTCAACACTTGGAGCTACTTCTAGGCTATAAAATCCATACTCATGTTTAACTAACTTTTCATCAGCCATCTCTTACCTCTACTTTTTATTAATAAATTATTTTAAACAGCAAATTCACTTCATAAAACATTAACATTATGTAAGTTCTATAACTTCATTTTTTATCACATGGAAAACTTTCTCTGCTATATCTGCTAAAGGTTTATCTGCTCGTAAATTGTCTGTATAAAATTTTTCTATCACACAATCTTTTTCATAATCATGCAATCTTATAACTTTCTCTTTGCCGTAACAGTTCTTTGATGAAAATTTGCCAGTTATCTTATCTATCTTGCTACCCATTACTTTAACAACTATAATACCTTTCGCACGTAATATATGTTCAACTAAAAACTCTGGTGATGCTGAAATAATAATATCTCGTGAATGATCCATACCTTGTTTATCGTAAAATGATTTTATCTTACTCTCATTCATCATCCAAAAATCTGATATCAACAAATCAACATCTTTTACATATTTTAAGAAAGAGAAAAAAATCTCTTTCATCTTTGTATCGTCTGCTAAACCAAATTTTATCATAGCAAATGAAAAAATATGTATAGGTAAAGATAAGAGTATCATCGGGTATCTTTTTATCGCAAATTTGTAGAAATCCGCACTGCTATCTCCATCATAAATCGTGTCATCAAAATCGTAAACTATATATCTATTGGACATAAATAACTCTTAAAAAAATCGTTTTGCAAGCGATAATATACCCTGCTTCCATGGAACTCTATGTGTTGTGCCTGAACTGTTTTTAAACTTATCAAGATTATCTACATACCATTTATAGTTACGTAATAAAGCGTCTTTATTAGAATACTCTGGCTTATAACCTAGCACTCTTTCAGCTTTCTCTATTGATACAAATGAATCTTTTGAAGCTGTTTCATATACCCATTTATATAATGGTGATAATCTAAATTTCTCTAATATTCGTAAAGTTATAATCATCGGAAACGCTGGAAAGCCTTTAATCTTTTTACCAAAACCAGCCTCGTCTAATACTACTTGATAATCCTCTTTCATAGTGGTGAACTCTTTTGCACCGATGTTAAATGTGTCGTTAACTATATCTTTATCAAGTGTCATAGTTAGGTGTATTGCTTGACATAAATCTTCCACATCTAAAAGTTGATACCTATTCTTGCCTGATCCTATCATCGGAAATCCTTTGCCATCTTTCGCCCAATCATAAAAAAGTGCAAACACACCTAATCTCTCTGGACCTATAAATGATTTTGGTCTGATAACTGGAACTGTCATACCCATATCTCTATATTCGAAACAAACAGCTTCTGCTTTTATCTTAGCTATACCATATGGACCTACACCATCTACTTTATCACTCTCCACTAACGGATGATGATCAGGAATACCATATACAGCCGTTGATGAAATATGAATAACTCGATCTATTCCATTTTCATGAGCTGCTTGTAAAATATTTTTCGTGCCATTTATATCCGTAGTAAAGATATCTCCCTCACTATATAATGGAAGTGCCGCTGCTGTATGAACAACAAGGTCACAACCTTTCATAGCTGCTAAAACTTTATCAAAATCTCTAATATCTCCTACCGATGACTTAACTCTATTTATGCAATCTATATAATCAAAAACTAAAAGATCATATGAAACAATATCATAATCTCTCTCTAACAAATACCTAATTAAGTTGATACCTAAAAAACCTGAACCACCTGTGACAAATACCTTCTTCTTACTCATTCATTAACTCCAAGTAAATATTCTATATATAAAATTGACAAAACTGTCACAAAACAAATATACCAAAATAACCTCTTACTAAATAACTAAATAAACTATACCCTCTAAAACATTTGATAATCAATAATATCTTAACAAATATCTTACTAAATAACTAGGGAAATATCTCTACTAAATGCACTCAAAATTTGTACCACATTACAAGCTTAATATAAACGATACTATTATCTGAAAGTAAATCGTTTATGTAGATAGTAACTTGTGAAAACTGGAGATGCGATACCTATAAAATGCGCAACCTCAGCTCTATACCAATCCCAACCGATAAATGGAAGAATATAATCATTGAGTGATATACTAACTGTTATGATTATTACTAACGCCAATAGATTAACCAGGAAAAATAATATAAAGCTCTTAAATATATTACCCTTACTGTCTTTAAAAGTTAAAATCTTATTCAATATAAAAGCGGTAGTTAAGCCACATACAAAAGCACCTACTATTGATGTGGTATAGCTAAACTTATAATCTAATAATATTCGTGAGGTGAAATTCACTACAGCTGCCATACCTGACACAAATACAAATAATACAAATTGTTTATTGAAAAAAAATAATTTTTTCATCTTATATCATCTCAACTAGTTTTTTCCCAAGAGCTACACTCTCAGTGATAGATCTGTCCTCTGGATAATAGTACGCTGTGTCTGCAATTAAAAACCCTTTTCTCTCATCTGATCTTATCGTTGGAAGTTTAGATAGAAAACCAGTTGTTGCAACAGGTTGTGCATACTCATATTTGAATACTCGGTAATCTTTTACCCACGACTCATCAAAATCACTGTTAATAATCTTTGCGTAATCTAAAAATTTATTATAGAAATTTATATCAGGCTCATGATATTTTTGATTGTTGATATGTAAGTAGAACGGTAGATATACAACTTTATCTTCAAGCTCTGTGTTAAGGTTAGATATTGAAATCATACATGGAACATCACATGTTTCTGTCATTCCACCGATCTTATCTCTAGCTTCAAAAACTTTAACTTTGTAACCTTTCTTCAACGCATAATATACAGTAGCTGGCCCCATAGGGACTGCACCTATTATTGCCATCTCTTTACTCATCATAACCTCGTAATATATCTAAATACTCTTTAATCTAAACAGAATAACTCTAACTTGTCAATATTTACAGGAGTGTTAGCCGTTTCTATAACCAAGCGATTATACTCATTAATATTTAACGCCACCGGATATATCATAAACTTGTTATCATTATCAATTTGTAAAACTTGTTGTTTGCCATCAACCTTAATTGGATACTTAAGATTATCATTAAATCTATATTGTTTTAATGGCAATTGAGCTTTATTGAATTTATTTAATAAAATTACCCTTACAACAGCATTATCCTTATTAGGGCTTGAAGAAGTGATATAAAACTTAATACCTATATCTTTTGCATTAGAACAGTTCGCAGATACCATATTGTAGAGATCTATACTTACTCCCTGATTGATCTCAACTTGAACGTTTATCTCTTGAGTTATAGGCTCTATTTTTCTTTCATGATTATGTATATCTAAATTCCAATTATTATCCCAGTAAGGATTTAAAGGGATTTCTACTCCTGGTTCAACTTTAGCAAAATCAACAAACTCGTAGAGAGAATAACCAGATTTAAGATAATCAAAATAAAATAATGTATCGCTATCTTTTAATCTACTAGTAATAAACACTGATATCCAAAATAATAATATCAACGAAAGCAAACTAATTATAACTTTTCTGTTTTTAGTAATAATAGGAATTGATAAAATCATAACAAAGTATATAAATAAAAAGTACCTTGACCCTATTCCAAGTGGACCTAATGAGGAAATGTCTATAGAAACGACTATTGATAACGCATAAATAACAACGCTATAAATAAAATAAATAAAATAATTAAATGAACTGTCTTTTTCAACCTTTTTATATTTATAAACATAAATGAAAAATAATATAAAAAAGGTAAAGGCAATAACTTGAGTTATAAATCTATTAGAGCCTAGTAACAATGTTTTGCAGAAAAGCTCCGCAAAAGACATTAAATCATTTGAAATATCGCTACCTACTCTATCATTTAGCAATATCATGGCAAATTGTACTACAGATGATACAAAGACAATACAGTACAAAACAATATCATCTAATTTAAACCTAAACCTATCTAAAAATATTTTAAGCACGATAACACATGCGAGATAAATTGAAAATGGACCAGTTAAAGAAAATATTAAAAATAGTGGGTAAAAGATATATTTAGGTAAAAATGATCTACTCTCTTTATATATTATAACCAAAAACATTAAAATAAATATATACCACTGGATATTTGTTAAATTCAAATAAATCTCATTTGTTAAAGGAACTGAGAATGTAGTCAGTGTGATGAACGATGCTAATATATAATTTATACCGAGTGAACATATAAACCTATAAGCAACAGTAACTAACATTAATAACGGGATAAGAGTCGCTATTAAAAATATAATCGGTGCAAACGAGATATCCGTAAAATAAACAATTAAAGATACCAAACGTGGATATAAATGTTGATACCCTGCGTATTGATTGAAAACTGACTTAATCCCATCCCTATAAACTTCTGATAAAAATACTGTCCCATCTTCTGCCCATAAAAGTGAAGAGATATTTACAAAATTATTTCTTGCGTAATAAAAAATAAAAACAGATAAAAATATCAAAGAGATCGATATATAATCTTTTTTCGTAAAATCACTTGCCATCTATTATCCTACCCCTAATACTCTAAACTTATTCTTGATCTATATTTATTAAATTTCTATATACATTATAACGTAGCTGATAACAACCCATAACAGAACATTGATTAAAAGTGGTTTGTCGTGTAGCAATGCATACTCTGGGGACTCCGCTAAATCTGTTTTATCTGCAATATAAATATATCGAAATAAACCGTATATAACAAACACTGTCGTAAACACAAATATTGTTGAGTGTTCTGGATCCATCGCAAACATTAAATATGAGAACAGTATCGCAGATGTTACAACTGATAACATCTTATCAATCATATCAACTGAATAACTTTCCAATATCGTTCTTGTGACTAAATCATTACCTTCTGTTAATAATTTTTCACTTCTTCGTTTATTTAATGCAAGAAACAATGCCAACAGTATAGTACATATTATTAAGTAGTTAGAAACCATCGAATTCGCAATTACCGATCCACCAACTGCTCTTAAAAAGAAACCGAATGATATCGTTAAGACATCTACAATAACTATGTGTTTAAGCAGAAATATATAAAACATATTAATAATAAAATATGTTACGATCACGCCACAGAAATATTTGTTTAACAATAAAGCTCCGATAAGTGATATAGAAAATAAAATAGCAAAAATTATGATTGCTGATAAAATGGATACTTTACCTACTGCGATTGGTCTGAATTTTTTCTTATGATGCGCCTTGTCTTTCTCCACATCAATTATATCATTGAGGATATACACAGATGATGATATCCCACAGAAAATAATAAAACCAACTATTGTTTTAGTGAGAATTTCAAAATTGAAAAGCTCTCCAGAAAAAATTATCGCCGCAAAAATAACTAGATTTTTCGTCCATTGTTTAGGTCTTAATAACCTTATAATATCTATTAACATAATAAGATAAGATTATCATAATTATATGAATAAGTATAGACTTATCAACGGTATTAATATAATATAACCTTTAACAATTACGCTGTTTGAACTATTAATATTTAGGTGTATTCTGTCAAAATATTATAAAACAATGAATACAATCTCATGGATTACCGTGATAATATTTATTACTACAAATCTAGTTTTTATCGCTAACTCTTCTGTTAATATTCCATATTGGGATGATAGAGTATATGAAAGTTAGTAAATATGTATGATATCCCTAAAACACGGTTAGATGGTATCGAGTTTATGGAATTGTATTATAGTAAAAATGGAGATCTTCTATTTAAGTACCTCTATTAAAAACCATTAGAAAATTACTTTTAAAACTCATGCATTTGAATTATCTTTTACTAAATTGCTTTTAAAAAATTATTACGAATTAACATAAATTATAAAACTTAATGGAGAAAACAAATGAAAGAACGGAGTATACAAATTGCACTTTTTCTCTTATTTGCAATAACAACAACACCAATATTGGTTAGTCTTCCCTCATATCATTTAGATGCCTCATGGGTCGCTGCCTTAGATTGGGCATATGGTAAAAACATAGAGTTTGGTAAAGATATTGTTTTTACGGCTGGCCCTTTAGGCTTTCTGATATACCCAACAGGTCATTTCCCTATAGCATTTATGCATAATCTTTTGTTATCATTTATTTTCATTCCATTCTTTAATATAAAAAACAAAACATCAATATTGTTATTTATTCTTTTTATTCTTACAGCAGCATTACTTGGTATATTTAGCACTATTCAGTATCTTATCTCAATCGTAATGGTTCTGCTTGCGTTTAAAGCTAAAGAATATAAAAAATATTACATATATATGATCTATGCAGTAATTATAACTGTACCGATGATATATATTAAATTTAATAATATTGCATTACTACTCTTTTCTATAATTCTAGCTGATATCATAATATTTAGAAATATTAGAAAAATATTCCTCACACCTATATTTATAATTTGGCTCACGCTGTTGTGGATACTTCTTGGACAACCTATTGAAAACCTACCTGTATTTTTTACATCATCACTCGAAGTTATGAGTGGATATAATGACGCGATGATTACGACTTACGTACCTTTCCCTATACAAAGTTTTCTTATTATCATTGTACTTATCGCTCTTACTATTTTTCATACTATAAAATTTGCATTTAAAGAAATTAATGGAAATTTCAAAAAAATCATACTCCTCCTATCAATACTAGCTCCACTTTTTGTTGCATTTAAATTTGGGTTTGTAAGGCATGATTATGGACATATGGATGTATGTTATTTCGCTATTATTAATATCAATGCTTTTATGGCTATCACTATATATAGAGAACAACTTATCACTTTAATGGGTAAAAAACATATAAAGTATGTAGGCTTAGCATTAGGCATATTTTGTTTATTATATATTGCTGTCAAACCTGATTCAAGAATAATAAAAAAAATATACGCAATTATTCCTGCTATAGAGAACAGTATCTTAGCCTTAACCGGCAATATGAATGGACAAATTTATCAAGCAAAACAGTCGGTAGCATTTTATAAAGGGATGTTTGATAATGAAACTATTGATAACTATCCATACTATCAAGGAGCTATAATAGCATCCGATTTAAACTATAAACCACGACCTGTTATACAAAGCTACTCTGCGTATACACCTAAACTTCGTGAGCTAAACAGTAACCATCTACTAAGTGATGATGCTCCTGAGAATATTTTATTTTCTATTCAAGAGATTGATAATAGACTTCCAACAACGATGGACTCGCCGTCGTGGATACATATATTAAATAGATATGATCTTGTAAATAGTTTTAATAAAATCGGTATGTTAGAGTTGCATTTCAAGAAAAAAAATAAAGACAACTTCGACAACTTTACATTTAAAGAGATCTCATCGAAAGAGTATGCTTATAATGAAATAATATCTGTTCCTAAAAATCAACCACAGTTATTTGTATCAATGAAACTTAAGAAAAACTTATTCGGTAAACTGATGTCATTTCTTCTTAGAGGACAAACATATAACATAAATCTATCTCTAGCTAACGGAAAAACTGTGCCGTTTAGAGTAATCCCAGGAATGGTTGAAACTCCAGTTTTATTATCTCCACTAGTTGATAGCACAGAATCTTTTCTTGATTTTTATAATAATGAGTATAAAAACAAAGTAGACAGTTTTTCTATCACTCCAGAGTTTTCTATATTAACTAAAAATAGCTCTACGGCTTTTGAAAAGTTTATGGCGAAGATGATGACAACTAACGCATTTGAACTTAAATTTTATACGTTAGGAAAATAGACAGAATAAAATCATGTGGTATAATAAAATAAATTTTATGTTTTTTTGAGTTAGATGAAAATATCTATTTTGAAAATTAAAAATTTAAAATTATGCTACATTTTTTACAATTAAAATATATAGCACAACATCAATTATTATAACTAAATAGATATAGAATTTCATATACAACATTATGGTTTTCTATATCTATTTTATTTTTATCAATTTTGCTTTGATCAATTTCGCTTCTATCAATTTGAAGAGTGTCTCGGACAACCTATATAATAACATTCATAAACAATGTCGTAATACGGCTCTTTGATCGGTTTAATATTATTAACAAACACATCATCGTAACATTTTTTCATCACTACTATATCTTCTTTTGTTTCTGCGATATCTTCATCTTTCTCATCAGCCGTTTCATAGTCGTCATCATCTGAACCAAAACTCATCTCTTTTTCTGCTAAGCAGATTTCGTCTTCATACTCTTTCACAATGCTTTCTAGTTTCAATAACGCTTCTGCATTTTTCTCAAGCATTTTAAGTGAATAAAAATATTCACTTCTCCACGATACACTTTCTGCATATTCATTCGTATCATAGTAATTAACTACATACTCATATCTACCTAATGTGAACATGAAGTCTGTAAGCATCCAATCTGCACCATCAAAATCTACATACTTTTCATCAATTAATATATCTGCAATTTCAGATGCTTTTTCGATATCTCCCATAACTGCAAGTGTATGACCGAGTGTAAGTGCAATAATGAAATCTAACTCATCTTCTATAAGAGGATACGCAGATAACGACTCAAGGGTTTTTACACCCTCATCAAGTTTTGAAGCTTTAAGTAAACTTATAGCTTCGCAATATAAATACTTTTTGTCTTTAGAGATCATATACGCTTGATGAAATACTTTACTCGCTTTATCGAATAATTTATTCTCAAAATAATATTGTCCGAGTGCATAATAAGTTTGATAAAAAACAGATTTACGACTCACGGCTTCTTCTAAAATCACTAATGCTCTTTTTCTTTTATTGTTATCATCATGTTCCACGCAACCGTAATAATCTATAATAAAATATGCCATACAAGTTGCCCACATACAATATTCATCATCAGAGAAAACATCATGATTTGCTTCATAACATTTTTCTAAAATATCCATAGGTTCATCGTCCAGCAACATCGCCTCAACAACCATCGCTAACAAACAATACGCCTCTATATTTCTAGGCTTAAATTTGATCTCCTCTTCTAACAATTTTTTATATGGCTCATTGATGTTATGTATCTCTTTATAATCATCTGCTGTTTCAAGTTTTTCAGCAATCTCATTTCTTACATCATTAATATTCATTTTGATAACCCACTCAACTGTAAAAAAAGAGAGCCATTTAAGACTCTCTAATTTATAATTTAATTTCAATATTTTGTTTTTCACAATTACTATAACGGCATTTAAATCAACAATATTTATAACTTGCAACTTTGCAATCACAACTACTATAACTTAGTAATCAACACTTGCAACTTTACAATCACAACTACTATAACTTAGTAATCAACACTTGCAACTTTACAATCACAACTACTATAATTTAATAATCAACACTTGTAACTTTGCAATCACAACTACTATAACTTAATATTCAACACTTGCAAATTTCTCAGCCGTAATAATTATATTCTGTAACAATTGCAACTTCGCTAATTATCTATCACTTAATGATTGATATTTAACCTCGTCCATTATATTCATATATCCAGGACGCATAATACGTTTACCAGCAAAAGATAGCTCTTCATTTCTGTGAGAACACCAACCAACAATTCTTGCCATAGCAAATAGTGGTGTATATATCTCTTCAGGTATGCCTAACATTTCATAAACAAAACCAGAGTAAAAATCTACATTTGTAAGAAGTTTTGCAGCATTGCCTTTACGAACTCTTAATCTATCAATCGCTCTTGCTTCTAATAACTCTAAAAAGTTATACTCTTCTACTCTTTTTGTTTCAATAGCAAGCTCTCTTGCAAGCTCTTTTAATAGTACTGATCTTGGATCTGAAACTGTATATACTGCATGTCCTAATCCATAAATTAATCCAGATTTATCGTACACTTCTTTATTCAACATTCTATCAAGATAAGTATCTATTTCGTTATTATCTTTCCAGTCTGTTATATTCTCTTGAAGGTGCTTTCTCATATGGTTAACCATAATATTTGCACCACCGTGAAGAGGCCCTTTTAAAGCACAGATCCCTGTTGCTATTGCTGAATATGTGTCTGTTCCTGTTGAACTTGTAACCCTTACTGCGAACGTAGAATTGTTTCCTCCGCCATGTTCAGCTTGAAGCATTAACAGAAGATCTAACACTCTTGATTCAAGTGGTGTGTAATTATATTTGATCATATAAAGAAGGTTTTCTGCAATAGATAATTTCTCTTGTGGATGTCTTATATGAAGCGTTTTGTTATGTTGAGTATGACGCAATATATTATATGCATACGCTATGATTGTTGGAAATTTAGAGATCAAACATATCGATTGTCTCATAAGATTATCTTGTGATAAATCATCTGGATTAGGATCGTATGTATACATCTCTAAAACACTTCTAGCTAAAATATTCATAATATTCTTGCCTTCAAGATCTATAATATGCATACGAGTTTTCTGCTCTAACGCCATATTGTTTTGTATAACTTCTGAAAAATCTGATAACGTACTTCTGTTTGGTAGAGAACCTGATAGTAGTAAATATGCTATCTCTTCATATCCATGTCTACCCTCTTTATGCAGTGAGTGAACGATATCTTCAACATCAACCCCTCTATAGAAAAGTTTCCCTGCAACAGGTTTAACTTCCCCGTCCTCAGTTTTTTCATAACCAACAACATTACCAATTCTAGTTAATCCAACTAACACACCAGTACCGTTAGCGTTTCTAAGTCCACGCTTAACTGAGTGTTTTTCTAATAATTTCATATCGATTTCAGAAGCCTTACGCATAGCATCAGAAAGGTCGTATATTATATGTTCGTGTTTACCTAACTCTAAAAACTCTTCTCCAACAAATTCTCTTTCATCCATTATTAATTTCCCCAGCCTTTTATAATTTTAATAAGATAATTACCAAAATCAGATGTTGATAATGCTTGTCCATTTTCCATAAACCTTGCAAGATCATTCGTTGAACATCTATTTGCAAATGCCTCTTCTATAGATATCTTAATTATACTTGATACTTCAATCCAACCAATATACTCCATCATCATATCAAGCGACAGCAACAATGATAACGGATTAGCGATATTTTTACCTGCGATATCTGGAGCTGTACCATGAGTTGCTTCAAATATTGCATGCCCAGTATTATAGTTTATATTAGCACCAGGTGCGATACCTATTCCACCAACCATAGCCGCTAACTGATCTGAAATATAATCTCCGTTAAGGTTTAATGTTGCGATAACAGAGTAGTTCTCAGGTTTTAATAAAGAGTTTTGTAAAAACGCATCAGCGATACAATCATCTATAATAATTTTGCCTTTATCTTTAGCCTCTTGTAACGCTTTATCTGCAACTTCCACACCTTGATCTTTTACTATTTTATTATAGCTATTTATTGTGAAAGTTTCATTTGAAAATTCTTTTTCAGCAACCTCATAGCCCCATTTAAGAAACCCACCCTCTGTGAATTTCATAATGTTTCCTTTATGAACAATTGTAACTTTCGGAAGTTTTTTATTTATTGCATAAGTGATAGCTGATCTCATAAGTCTTGATGAGCCTTCAATCGATACTGGTTTTACACCAAACGATGAAGTTTCAGGAAATCTTACAGATGTTACACCCATAACATTTTTGATAAAATTGTAGAATTTTGAAGCCTCAGCAGTGCCTGCATTCCACTCTATCCCTGCATATATATCTTCTGTATTTTCACGAAATATAGTCATATCAACTTTATGAGGTTCTTTAAGTGGTGACGCTACACCCTCATACCATTTAACTGGTCTAACGCATGAATATAGATCAAGCTCTTGACGCAGTGCTACATTTAACGATCTCATTCCACCACCAACGGCAGTAGTTAAAGGCCCTTTCACACCGATTAAATACTCTTTCAAAACAGTTAAAGTTTCATCAGGCAAATAACTACCTTTAACAGTGTTACCTTTCTCACCTGCATATATCTCTAACCATTCTATTCTACGTTTACCTGAATAAACTTTACTTACAGCAGCGTCGATAACCTTTTTACAGATATCTGTAATCTCGCTCCCAACTCCATCACCCTCGATAAATGGTATCGTTACAATATCTGGAACAACTAACTCACCATTTGAATTCTTACTAATTTTAGACATATTACCCCAATATATAAACTTAATACTATATACTATCTATCAACTCAACATAATTTTATGTATGAGTTTTATTTTATCTTACAAACAAACTTAACTTAATGAGTTCAACGCTGATCCTAATTTAAACCATTTAACTTGCTGTTCATTATATGTATGTTTAAGTTCGATAACATCTTCGCTACCATCAACATGACTTACAGTTGCTTCCAATAATTTGTTAGGTGTTAAATTGCCAACTTTACTAATTGATATTTTATCGTTCTCACATATCTTATCGTAATCGTTTGCATCATTAAATGTTACCGCTAAAATGCCTTGTTTTTTCAAATTTGTTTCATGTATTCTTGCAAAACTTTTTGCAATTATTAATTTAACATTTAAAAATCTAGGCTCCATCGCAGCGTGCTCTCTGCTTGATCCTTCACCGTAATTATCTTCTGCGATAACTATTGATGAGATACCTTTCGATTTATAATCTTTTGCAACAGATGAAACTTTATCAAAATCACCTGTTAACTGATTTAAAATTGAGTCCGTTTTATCGTTAAAGAAATTCGTTGCACCCATTAAAAGGTTGTTCGATATATTCTCTAAATGTCCTCTATATTTTAACCACTCACCAGCCATTGATATGTGATCAGTTGTACACTTGCCTTTAACTTTTATTAATAGAAACATATCCTCAAAATCATCTGCTTTAAGTGGTGCAAACGGTTTTAATACTTGTAATCTATCTGACGATGGAGATATCACAACTTTAGTCGTAGCACCCTCACCTGTCGGCTTAATACAACCTCTATCTATTGATACAAATTTATCCTTAGGTAAAATATCACCTGTTGGAGGATCTAATTTCACATCTTTGCCATCTTTGTTTTTTAACGTATCAGTTAACGGATTAAACAGCAACGATCCTGCGATCGTTAACGCTGTTGTAAGCTCTGGTGATGTAATAAATGCATGAGTGTTAGCATTGCCATCAGCTCGTTTTGCAAAATTACGATTGAAAGATGTAACTATTGAATTTCTTTTTGTTTTGTCGGCTGTCTTTCTATCCCACTGTCCTATGCAAGGACCACAAGCGTTCGCCATAACAACTGCATTCGTGCCTTGAAATTTATCTAAAATACCGTCACGTTTTATAGTTGATAAAATTAAATCCGATCCTGGATTAATAATCAATTCACCTTTCATCTCTAAATTTTTCTCATTAACTTGAATAGCAACAGATGCAGCTCTTCCTAAATCTTCATAAGATGAATTCGTACACGATCCAACTAAACCAACTTCAACAACATCAGGATAGTTCATCTCTATAACTTTAGCTTTTAACTTAGATATAGGAGTTGCAATATCAGGAGTGAATGGACCATTAACGTAAGGTTCAACTTCATCTAAATTGATCTCTATAACTTTATCGAAATATTTATCTGGATCAGCAAGAACTTCATCATCAAGTTTTAAATAATCTTTATATTGTAATGCAATCTTTGCAAGTTCATCTCTACCAGTTGAGATAAGATATTCAGCTGATATTTCATCAAACGAAAAGATAGAAGTAGTTGCTCCCACTTCTGCTCCCATATTAGTGATAGTAGCTCTGCCAGTTGCAGATAAAGATTTTACGCCCTCACCAAAATATTCTATAATATAGTTAGTGCCACCTTTAACAGTTAACATACCAACAACTTTTAATATAATATCTTTAGCCGTTGACCAGCCATTTAATTTTCCTGTAAGTTTGATACCTAGAAGTTTAGGCATTTTAAGTTCCCACTCCATTCCTGTCATCACATCAACGATATCTGCACCACCTACTCCTATTGCAACCATTCCTAGTCCACCTGCGTTTGGAGTGTGTGAATCTGCTCCGATCATCATTCCACCTGGAAATGAATAGTTCTCAAATATAACTTGATGTATTATACCAGCTCCTGGTTTCCAACAATCTACACCATATTTTGATGAAACTGTTTTAAGGAATTTGTATACCTCTTCATTCTCTCTCTCAGCACAATCTAAATCTTCTTTAGCTCCACTAAAGGCTCTTATTAAATGATCGCAATGAACTGATGCTAAAGCCATACTTTTGGTTCTGCCTGAGTTCATAAATTGCAGTAACGCCATCTGTGCTGTTGCGTCTTGCATAGCAACTCTATCTGGACGAAAATTTACATAATCATCCCCTCTTTTGAAATCCATAATATCATTCGGATTATAGAGGTGAGAGTATAAAACTTTCTCAGCAACTGTCATCGGACGTTTTAATATCTCTTTTGCTTTGTCGATACGATCTTTAAATTCTTTGTAAAAATTATCTGTCATAATATTTCTTCCAGTATTTTTTTTAATATATATTTTATCTAATTAATTAATTAATCAATAACACTCACTAATAGTAACTTAAAAACATTAACTATTGTTTATCTTGATATACGATGCATGCATCTTCATCACCTAGCGAACACGCTCTTTCATAAAACTCATACGCTTTCTTTGTGTTAACACCAAACGCTGTGTCGATAAGATAATTCTCTGCCAATTTAGAACACGATATAGCGTTATCCATATCACAACCTTTCTTATAATACTTTTCACTTATAAACATATCCGTTTTAACATCAATACCGTTTTCATATAACTGCGCTATATTCATACACGCATTAACTTCTCCATTATTACAAGCAACTGTATACAAATTGACTGCTAACTGAACATCTTTTCTTACAATATCACCCTTAGTGTATAATATACCTAAATTGTTGCAAGCAGACGCTAAACCCCAATCACAAGTTTTCGTATATAGATCAATAACGATCTTATCTTCTATTATAATGTAACCCTCTGCATATAACTGAACAAGGTTAAAACAAGCATCTCTATTGCCTGCTAAACAAGCCTTGTCATAGAAAATTGTTGCAGAAAGATAATCCTGCTTCACACCCTTGCCGGTACTATACAAATATCCTAATGCAGAACATGAATTAGAGTTAGCTCCAGCACAACCTAATTGGAAATAATCAGCAGACTTAACATAATTAACATCTACTCCCTCTCCATTAAAATACATAATGCCTGCGCTATAACAAGATGAATATAAATCCAATGTACACGCTTTCTCAAAAAGAGTTAAAGCATTTAGATAATCATTATCACTGTTAATCTGATTTGAAACAGTAAGAAATGCTCCCTGCTCGCAACCTATCTGATAATTTAAATCACAAGCATTAAGATAAAATGAGATAGCTTTTGGTTTATCTTCTGCAATATCTCTACCAGCTGAATATATCTTACCTAACTCAAAACACGCAACAGGATCTTTAGCTAAACACAACTGTTCAAATTGTGTTATTGAAAGATCGTAATCACCTGCACTGTATGATTTAAATGCAACCTCTAATCTATCTTTTGAAGCACATGAAATAGATATCATGAAAGTTAAAGATAGTAACATCAATTTTAATATCATTTATAATATACCAACTCTAATAATCAATTTGTAACTCTAAGCAATTTAGTAATTATCTATTCTTAATTTATAATTCAAAATAATCTAACTATTATTCAGTTCAGTTTGTAACTCTAAATAATATATAAACTCTAATAATCAATTTGTAACTCTAAGCAATTTAGCAATTATCTAGATTCAAGAAGATTTGCGTAACTACTGCACGCCTCAAGATGATCGCCTTTACAAGCTATATCGTAATAATATATAGCTTTTTCAATATCTTGTCCCATACCTATTCCTAACTCATAGATACCACCGATCATTGAACAAGCTTCCATACTCTTTAAACTGCACGCTCTCATATATAAACTAAGTGTTCGCTCTGGATCAAATCTTATAACCGTTCCACGTTCATATAAATCAGCTAATTTCATGCAACCTAACGCACTATCAAGACTGCACGAATGATCGTAATATTCTAGAGCTACATAATGATCTTTCTTAACTCCAAAACCTTTCTCATACATCATGCCAAGTCCTAAATAACCGTATAAACTTTTAGCAGACAGTAACTTGTTATATATCGCTATAGCTTTTTTATAATCTTTCTTAACAACTTTGCCGTCAATATAGAACTCTGCAAGAAAATAACATGACTCAGCATCTTTTGCAGAACATCGCTTCTCTGCCCTCTTAAACGCTTCCTTACCGTTATATATATCTAAACTTATACTTTTATTATCAGCTACGCTTTTATTGTCTGCTTGTGTCATCGTGTCACTTTTATCAGTCTGAACCTTCACAACTTTCTTATCAACCTGTTTTGCCAAAACTACCTCTGAAAGTAGTGGTAAACAAAATAAAAGTGATAACAGTAATTTAATAATCATAACACGATGCCTACCTATTTTATAATTATAACATTTATAATTATTCGATAAAAATTATAATCTATTACTATAAATACAATATTTCATAAATATAACGAGAGCATACATTATAACAGATTAGACAATACGGTCAATAGATAAAAGTATCAATAATACAGGGGAGTAATATTTAAATAATTATGTATAACTATTCAAACCCATTAGATTATACGATATTTTTACGTTTGAAAGATTATAATATCAATTTTGATAGATATATTTACAATTAGTGATTGCTGTTGTTTTAAATTGATATAACTGAAAATAACTAATTTTTAAAAAATAAATAACTAATTTTATAAAGATAAGTAACTGTTTTTTAAAGATATTGAATAGTTATATGGTATTGAATGAAGTTGAAAATGATGAAAATGTTTGAAAAGTTTAAAATGCGCCCGACAGGAATCGAACCTACAACCCTTTGATCCGTAGTCAAATACTCTATCCAATTGAGCTACGGGCGCATATAAAACCTCAGTAAGCTAGCACAATTTTTAAAACATTGCAACACCTTTAACATATTAATTATACATTATCTGAATATGGGATAAAAAAATCAACAAATTAAATACTGTATAAATACCATTTAATTACAACAAAAACCAGCCGTTGTAAAGGTTCTTATAATTGACATAAATGATTATATCATATATAATTATTGATAAAATTTATATTGGTGAACAAATGAAAAAAACATTCCTATTAATTGTGGCATTATTAATTATTCCATATACTATGCTTACTGCAAAAACTAAAGAAACTGTATCGGTTACGATGGAAACAACTCTTGGAAATATAGTTATTGAACTATATCCTGATAAAGCTCCTAAAACTGTTGCAAATTTTCTTAAATATGTTGAAGATGGGTATTATAATGACCTTATTTTTCATAGAGTTATCAATAGTTTCATGGTGCAAGGTGGAGGATTTGATAAAGATCTTAAACCGAAAAAAACGTATGCACCTGTTATAATTGAATCTGATAACGGTGTGAGTAACCTAAGAGGTACGATTGCGATGGCTAGAACTTCTGATCCTAACTCAGCTACATCACAATTTTTTATCAACCATCAAGACAATCTATTCCTTGATTATAAAGCGAAAACTACTGCTGGATATGGATATACTGTTTTTGGAAAAGTTGTTAAAGGTATGGACGTTGTTGATAAAATAGCGTTGTTAGAAACTGGATCAAGACGTGGATTTAATGACGTGCCTGACGCTCCTGTTGTAATAAAATCGGTTAATATAATAAAGAAAAAATAAATCACTAACATGGTGCAATAATGCCTCCTATAACAAAAAAAATCTCTGATAAGAAAAGTGCTGGGAAAAAAATAGCTGTTGGAAAGTCTAACGAAAAGAGTGAAAAACAGTTGAAAAAAGATAAAACTTTAACACTTAAAAATAATAAAACAGTGGCTAAAACAAAAAGTCCAAAGGTAGAGAAAATTATTAAAGATAAAAAACTTCAAACTACGGCGAAAGAAAGTAAAACTGCTGTGAAAAGTGATAAAAATAATGTTAAAGAGAGCAAAGTTGTAGTAAAAAATAACAAAACTGCTGTGAAAGATAGTAAGATTGTAGATAAAAGTAGTAAAACTGGTAATAAAGATAGCAATACAATTGTAAAAGGTAGTAAAAAAATGGCTAAAGATAGTAAACCTATCAAAAAAGATATTAAAAGTAAAACGGTAGCATCTAAAACTGTTGCTGAAAAAGTTAAGAAAGAAACTAAAACTCCTAAAATAGAAAAAAGCAAAGCGAAAGTTGTAGCTGTGAAAGAAAGTAGTAAAAAAACTGTAGAGAAAAAGGTTGCTCTGAAAACCGTTAAACCTGTAAAAGCTAGTGAGAAAAAAGTTGCAACAACTGCGAAATCTATAAAAAAAGAACCAGCAACTGCTAAAGCAACTGCAAAAACAGTAACTGCGAAAACAGTAATTGAACTTCCTGTTAAAGAGAAAAAAATCACAGCTAAAAGTGTTGATGCAGAAGTAAAGGTTAAAAAACCTAAAAAAGTTAAAGAAAATAATGTTGATTTTGTAATAGCGACTACGCTCGGAAATATCGATATAAGATTGTTCCCTGATAAAGCACCTATAACTGCTTCAAATTTCTTGAGATATGTTGCATCAGATTATTATAGCAATACCGTCTTTCATCGTATTATACGTGGATTTATGATACAAGGTGGCGGATATGATAAAACTTTATCATTCAAAGAAGATACTTTACTTCCGATAAGAATTGAATCAAACAACGGATTAAAGAATTTACGTGGTACGATTGCGATGGCTAGAACGAATGATCCTCATTCGGCTACGTCACAGTTTTTTATCAACCTTACTGATAACCCGCATTTAGATTTTGCAGAAGAAACTATCGAAAGATACGGCTATACTGTTTTTGCGAAAGTTACCAAAGGACTAGATATTGTTGATAAAATCGGAAACTCTCCAATAACAACTGTGTATCATCATCAAAATGTACCTGCAACTCCAATTACGATTAAAAGTATAACTAATAAAGTTAAATAATACGACGAGAATATATGTATGCTTTCCGACTGTTTGTTAAATAACAAAAGGAAAGTGTATATCCTCGCTCCCTCATGGGGAGTTATGCTCGTTAGGTTAAGTTCGTTAAGTTATGCTCGTTAAGTTATGCTCGTTAAGTTAAGTTCGTGGGTTAAGTTCGTGGGGTTGAGTTCGTGGGGTTGAGTTCGTGGGGTTGAGTTCGTGGGGTT
>CAMRCY010000005.1 GCA_947041165.1 uncultured Deferribacteraceae bacterium
AGTTGTTCGAATACTGCCCGACTGCTAGCTGATTAATTAATTGGAACTATAGGTTTATTAATTGCAAATAGATTAACCTACAGCGTTATGATTATGATTGGAGTTGGGTTACATAGTTGTTCGAATACTGCCCGACTGCTAGCTGATTAATTAATTGGAACTATAGGTTGATTAATTGTAAATAGATTAACCTACCACGTTATTGTTGGAAACTATATATTCATTAATTAACAAATATAGCAAGTAAGGCTTGGTGAAAGTTAAACGAATTATAGTTGAAGTTTGTTACTTGCACTGGAGAGATGGATTTAGTGCCGACATAAAACTCTTCTGTTTCAAACTGTTGCCAAATTCTGGCATACTAAATTTTTCAGTCTTAACATTTTTTATAGTTGACTTTAAAACCGTTGATGGAATTGTGGTTATAGATTTTTCTGAGTAATAAAATCTTTCATCTTTGATCTCTCTGTTTGATCTATCAACAATAATTATTTCCATTCTTTCTTTTTGATCTATAAGAGTATCTGTCAAAATAAGATCCGTATCAATATCTTTAATATCTTCAACTAATACTGGCGTTTCTATATCTGTTCTGCCGACTGATAGATCAATCGATAAACTTCTGTTAACTAAACTTGGTGACAGCAGTGCAAACTCTTGCGTAATATTACCTGCTGATACTAAGCTAGTTAAATTCTTTTCATGTTCTATTACTGCTATCTCACGAACTTTCGCTACTCGTAATTTTTCTGCTTTTGCGTTGGCATTTGCAACTTCTAACTTATCTACTTTAGCTTTTGCATTGGCATTAGCTACCTCTAATTTTTTGGACTCTAATTCTTCTACTGTCGCAGTAACAACATTTGTTGCACTTGCATCTTTCGCAGTAACATCGTTATCAGTCGTTCTATCTTCTGTCATATAATTACTATATGCGATCATCTCTATAGTTGCAGTATCTAACATATCTATCTTGCCGTATAGTTCAATATCATTACTTAAAATCTCAGCATCACTATCTGAAAGCAATTCCGTTTTAACAATCTTTGTAGTATTAACTATCTTAACTGGTTCAGCCTTATTAACTGTTTGTACTTTATCTATCTTATCTGCACTATCAATCTTCGCAAACGCTTTTTCTAATACAGTTGATTTATTGTTTGACTGTTCTTTATCTCTCTCTGTGACAACTATTTTTTTTGCAAATTTATCATTATTATCAACTTCATCTAAACTGCTATAAATATCTCGTTCGTTCATCGAAATATCTCTATAGTTATTTGCCGATAACGCAGTTTCATCAGTTTTAGCAGTTTCAGCTGTTTTAGCAGTTGCAACTGTTTCAAAAGTTTCTGTACTTTCACCTGCTATAAACTCTTTAGCCGTTTTAGCCGTAATATCGCTTTTAGCTGTTTTAGTAGTTGCCATTGTTTCAAAAGTTTCAGCTGTTTCTCGGCTTACTACTGTTTGAACAATTTTGCCATCTATGTTTTCAATCTTAACTAACACTTTATCGGTTGATCTATCTTGATTAATATTTTGTTCTTCATAATTTTCGGCAACAGTTATTTGTTTATCATCACTTTCTGTAACTGATAACTGCTCTTTACTATCCCCTACTATTAACTTTTGATCTATATTACCTTGTTCATCTATACTTATATAAATGTTTTTATCACCACTTATAACATCATCATTACTGCTTACTAATAATTCGTTCTCTAACTGATTATTTAGTTCATTTAATTCAGCTGAAACAAGTGTCATCTCTTCTTCTATATTGCCTTGCTCATCTATACTTATATAAATGTTCTTATCGCTAGTTTGTAAAACGTTTTGAGATATACCTAAATCTAATGTTGATAAATCTGATATTAATAAATTTGATGAAAAACCCTCTTCTGATTGAAAAGAATTCACCTGATATATATTTGAAATTATTTGATTTACTCTTGAATAAACGCTGTCTGCAAGATCTATACTGTGAGTTGTTTCACCATTATTTGATGATGACAATATCTCAAGATCCACAGGATTTAATATTAGATTTGATTGATTAACTGAATTTAATGATTTATCATCTTTTTTAGATACTATCTTGTAATTATTAGTTATCATGACTAAACCAAATGGAATAGACACAACAATACCTAATACAAAAACTTTTAATATATGTTTTATAATCATTAAATTATACCTTCATAACTTGAATTCATACAGCCGAAACTAATTCAGACCAAAATCATTCAGTAATGTTTTTACATCATCGCTATCATCTTTGATAGGCAAACTGTTGAAATGTAGAAACCCAACTAGTGATCCTAACGCTGTACCTATTTCACGCATTGACAACATTACTTTATGTAATTTTTGCTCTGTTATATCTTGAAACTCTAAACTTTCTAAAACTCTTAATCCCATCTTATCAATCTTGCTGGTAACAGAATCAATAGCCTCTAAACGATTGTTTATAGCTCCAATATCATTATTTTTTAATGCCGTTCTTAATTCTAATGTGTGTACAGAAAGTAGTTTATAGTAATCAAGTAATGTTTCTGCCGATTGAACAAGAGTTGTTATCGCATCATCTGTTGTTCTGTTAACCGATACAAGCGATGTTAAGATATCTGGAACTGATCCTCTTGTTTCTGATACAGTAGGAGTGATGTCATCCATCTTTTCTTTTAACTCAGATATTAATCGCAATAACTCACCAACCTCACCTTTTACATTGAGGGAACTATTATCTACTTTCTCGCCTGATATAATTTTTTTAGCAGCTAATTTAAGATCTTCTACTGACATATATTTAAAAACATCCTTATTTATATCTACATCTTCTGTACACATCTGTAGATCTTTTTTATCTGGAACTTCTATTGGTTTTGTTAAATCGATTACATCTAGATCATCTATAGAAACAGCATCAATATTGTTTATATTATCCGCTTTATTCCCTAACTCTTTTTGAACATCTTCTTGATAAATATAATTATCGTAATAATCATCACTGTTGTGATACCCATCATCACCATAATCATCTATCTGATAATCATCGGCATGAAGAGAAATCACTGCATGACCTGTAATTTTGTCATCCACTGAAAGATCATTTATATTTAATAAATTATCTGCCGTGTCTAGTAAGCTATCTGCTGTGTCTAGCAAACTATCTGCCGTGTTTAACAAAGTAGCACCAGTATCTAATGAACTATCTGCGGTACTAAGCAAACTATCTGCCGTGTCTAGCAAACTATCCGACGTGCCTAACGTACTATCTTCTATATCAAGCAAGCTATCCGATGTGCCTAACATACTAGCTTCTGTATCAAGCAAACTATCCGACGTGCCTAACATACTAGCACCTAAGTTATCGTCAACTTGAGCTAGTTTTTTTTTTCAGAATCCTTACGCTTTTTCTTGTTAAGCTCTTCAGTTTCTTTCTCTCTCATGTTAAGTTCTTTTGATATTAAAGAATCTAACTCATCTTGCGAAACATGAACAGTTTCTTCTACTCCAGATTGAGATACAGCATCAGCTAAAACATCTTCTACTGAGCCACCTCTACGTTTACTGTTTAACGCATCTGTTTCTTTCTCTCTTGCTAATAACTCAGCAGCTATTAAATCATCTATGCTTCCTAGCTCATCGCTTTCATCTTCATCTTCTTCTGGTAATGGAGCTTCTGCAACTGGATTTGATTTTTTGACTTCATTTAATTGTTCAGTTTCTAACTCACGCTTCTTTAACTCTTGCATTATCGCCTGATCTATATCAGAACTATCTTCAACAGGAGCTTGTGGAGCAGGAGCTTGTGCAACATCTAAAACCACTGGAGCAACAACCGCTTTTGGTTTATCTCCTGAACCGTTTGTAGTCGCTTTTGCCTCAACTGACTTACTCTTTGGAGCAGTTTTTGGCTTATTACCTTTGCCACCTAACATGATTTTTCTAAGATCACTATCTCCGATGTTATTGCCATCTTTTAATACTCTATCAATATCAAGTATCATAACAAGTCGCTCATCGTATCTGCAAATTCCTAATATATACTCTTGCCCAACCGATCCTACAAGTGGTGGAGCAGGTTCTATCATCTCTTTCGTAACACGAATAACTGCCGTTACTTCATCTACTACAAAACCTATATTGCTTCTATCAAAACGCACAACGATAATACGTGTAGTTTGATCAAAATCATGGGTATTAAGATTAAATTTTATTCTTAAATCCATAACAGGAATAACTTTTCCTCGTAAATTCATCACACCTAATACGTAGTCGTCCAAACGAGGAACAACAGTGATCTCTACAGTTTTTATTATTTCCTGTATCTTTAAAACATCAATTGCATATTCTTCATCGCCTAGCTTCATTCCGACAAGCTCAATTATATCAACTTCGCTATCTGAATTATAACTTTCTGACAAATCAAAAATTTGTTCCATTTAAATCCCCATTCTCTAAAATAGATAATATAGTATTATAATTTAAGAAGTATTTGATCGCGTATATCATCTATACAACCAACTACATCACTCTCTGGATGCCTCGTATAATAAGGCTGAAGTAACTTTATTGACTCGCTTATATCCTCATCATATGGGATAAAGCCTAATTTCTCTACATTAATATTTAAATACTTTTCAACTACTGATGAAAAGCCGTGAAAAACATTTAACTCTCTCTTATATTTAACCATGTTTAATATCATACCAGGTTTAAAATATTCTATAAACGATTCTATCGTTGCCGACATCTTCGGATCAATCTGCTCTGCTAAGTCAATGATTGATTGAACAGATGGAAAGTTCATACTCTTACTGCGTAACTTCTTATTCATCTCTTCAAAATCCCATCTATTTGCAAGCAGTCTTTCTATATGTCTAAATATAGCAACTTTTAGAAAGCCATACGCATTCTCAATAGATGTTGGCTCGCCACTCATTATAACAATCTTTTTGTCTGCAACATTAAATATATCTATCATGTTGAAACTTGTGCCTGCACCTAGATCCATAATTACATAATCGTATGATGATGATTTTAAATTGGTAAGTATTTTCATCTTCTCATGCTTAGATATATTAGCCATGCCTAACACATCACCTGAGCCACCAATAAAATCAACGCCTGCTGGAGATTTAACTATAACCTCATCCAACTTCGCCTTATCTCGTATAAAATTATATAAGCTTACACCAGGTATTTTTAAGCCAACAAAATTATGTAGGTTTGCGCCACCTAAATCAATGTCTACTAGCAACACTTTATGCTTCAAGGATGAAAGTGATATCGCTAAACTAGATGAACAAAAACTTTTACCAACACCACCTTTACCAGATGCTATTGCTACCAATTGTGCCATATCTAAATTACCCCGTGACAATAACTTAATTATTTGTAACCAATAACTAATATACAAAATAAAGACTTATGATATAGTAATATAATTGTTTTGTCTATATTATTTGATAGTATCGTACAAAATAGAAAATAATTGACTTAACTGTTACTTAATAAAAAAATAAATATGTAAATCTAATTGAGATACTCATACTCTCATATCGTTCAAAATGAAAATAAACTGAGCATATATGTTGAAACCTTGCTACTCTTCTATTGCTTACATATTAAAAATAACTATCAAAATTTAATTAAATTATTCATAATATATATCGTTTAATATTGAAAGAAACTGTAACACTATTATTGTAGCACTTATATACTGAAAATAACTGCATAAAGATAATTCAATTACTCATAATATATATCGTTCAAAATCAAAATAAACTGTATAATTATATCTGTAAATTATTTTGCCTGATATCGTGTTGCAATAAAATAAACTATTAAATATGATAAAATCGCTGCGATCAAACCTATAATATGAGTGCCTACTATAAACGGTAAAAGAATGCTTTCGAAAAAATCTTTCACATTGCTTAAATTAATCGAACTCCAATCATCAGGTATAATTATCTTTCTGCCCAATATAAAAGCACCAAACTTTGTTGTAGCTCCATATATAAATGGTATAGTGATAGGATTAGTAATATACGCTCCCAAAATTAACGGATACACGGGGAGGTTAAAAAAGGTAGAACAAAATAACGCTATATAAGTATGGAAACCTATATACGGTGAAAGTCCTATTAAAACACCTAAAAAAGTAGCACGTGCTAAATCTCTAGGTGATCTATCTAGTGATAACATTAATCTAAATTTAATTCTGAGTTTTTCTAATATCTTCATCTAACTCTATTATACTAATATGTATGTATAAATCAATATCATTTATAATCCCACTATTGCATGTTTTGCAACTTCATTAAAATTGCTAACTTCTATAAGCTTCATAGACTTCGTTACATACTCTGGAAGTTTTAACAAATCCCTAGCATTCTTCTTTGGTATTATTACTGTTGTTGCACCTATTCGTTTAGCTGCAAGTAACTTTTCCTTCAATCCACCGATCGGTAAAACTCTACCAGTTATCGTGATCTCTCCCGTCATAGCAACTGCGTGACGCACTTTTTTTGATGTCAATATAGACAGTAACGCCGTAGCTATTGTTATTCCTGCTGATGGACCATCTTTCGGAATTGCTCCCGCTGGAACATGTATATGATAATCATACTCTGTAAATGATTTACTATCAATATTATAATCTGATGCAACTGTTTTAATAAAACTTAATGCCGCCTTTGAAGACTCTTTCATAACCTCTCCAAGCATACCCGTTACTATTAAATTTCCACTACCTGGATATCTTGCACACTCAACAAATAAAACCTCGCCACCAACTGGTGTCCATGCAAGACCTGTTGCAACTCCGATATCACTGCTTGTTAATTCGTCCTCTTTCATATACTTATCTGGACCTAGAAGATCACTCAAATTCTTTTCAGTAACTTTGAACTTACTATACTTCTTTTCAACTATACCTCGTCCTACTTTTCTGCACAACTTATTTATAACTTGCTCTAGATGACGAAGTCCACTCTCTCTTGTATACGCTGAAATAAGTTTCATTATTGAATGCTTATCAAAACTTATTTGACTGCTCGTTAATCCATTCTCTTTTATCGCACTTGATATAATATATTTCTCTGCAATAATAACTTTCTCTTCCTCTGTATAGCCTGGGATGTGAATTATCTCCATTCTATCTTGCAACGGTAGAGGAATTGCATCTAACATATTTGCCGTAGTTATAAATAATACCTTGCTCAAATCAAACGGTAAAGCTAAATAATGATCTATAAAATTTTTGTTCTGCACTGGGTCTAAAACTTCTAATAATGCAGCCGATGGATCACCTTTAAAATCTGAACCTAGTTTATCTATCTCATCTAAAATAAATACTGGATTACTCGATCCTACTGTATTTAATCCTTGTATTATTCTGCCAGGCATCGCACCAACATATGTTCGTCTATGTCCTCTAATCTCCGCTTCATCTCTAACGCCTCCGAAACTGATAGATAAAAACTTTCTACCCATTGCTGCTGCAATTGATCTTCCTAACGATGTTTTGCCAACTCCTGGAGGCCCTACTAAACATAATATAGGAGCTTTCATACTGCTGTTTAATGAACGGATTGCAAGAAAATCTAATACACGTTCCTTGATCTCTTCTAATCCATAATGATCCTCTTCTAAAATCTTACTCGCATTTTTTATATCTAAATTATCATCGGTACTAATGCTCCACGGGAGATCTGTTAATAGATCAAGATATGTTCTAACAATGTTAGCCTCAGGTGAGTCTTGGTGCATATTAGTTAATCTATCAAGCTGTTTCTCTGCCTCTTTTTTAACATCTTTAGGCATCTTTGCTTTACGAATTTTTTTCTTATACTCATCTGATTCTTTAACATGAACCTCTTCTTCTCCTAACTCTCGTTTAATAACTTTTAACTGCTCTTTTAAAAAGAAGTTTCGTTGTCCACGATCTATCTGTCCTTTTGTGTCTGAAAATATCTGACTCTTTAATTCTGATATAGCGATCTCATTATCAATTAAAACTAATAACTTATCTAACCTTTCTGAGTCTGATTCTAACTCTATTAATTCTTGTGCTGTCTCTAATTTTAAACCTAAATTTCCTGCGATCACATCAACGATCTTACCGCTATCATCAACCTCTTCTACAAGTGGAAGTAAGTTTGTAATTAAATTTTTATCTAAATCCGTTGCACGCTCTAACCTCTCTTTCAACGCTCTCGTTTTTGCTGATAAAAGCAATTTATCCTCTTCTACCTTTGAAGTTATATTCTCTGTCTTAACCATAAAAAATGGCTTAGTAGATTTATATTTTTCAATCTTTGCTCGAACTATTCCTTGAACTAATATTTTTATTGTACCTTCAGATATTGCACTCATACGAATTATAGTTGCGATTGTGCCAGACTGATAAATATCTTCCTTTTGTGGAGCATCTATAGTTGAATCTTTCTGACATGCTAGAAAAATAATATTCTCATCCTCTAATGCCGCTTCAACTGCCTGAACACTTGACTCTCTACCTACTACTAAAGATACAACCATATGAGGAAAAACTATCATATCTCTTATTGGAAGCAATGGAATAAAATGTCCTTTAGCAATACTGTCTATAGTTTTCATAATTAATACCTCATATCACATTTAGAATTATCTAATTTAGAGTGAAAATTAGTAAATAAGTTTTCACATTTATTACTATCTTAACAATTAGATGAAGTTAATCTATAATATTAGCACCTACTATTATTGCAATAAATATAGTTATAAGTTATTAAAAATTAAGCTTACTATCAATAAGTAAGCCGTTTATAGGTTTTAAAATTTGTTGATTATTAATGGGATTGGATTTCATATTATGAGATACTATTTTTTGATTATAGTTGACGAATATAATTAATTTATAATTGTTAAATAATTTCTCTTAAAATTAATGATGTAATGATACGATAAGAAATTTAATTAATCTGTAACAAGTTTATAATTAACTACTCTCTTGTTCAAAAATTAATAATATATTGATTGAGTAGATTTTTTTAATTATTTGGCAACTCTTTTATAATCTTAACCAAATCATCTTTAAGGTCTGAACGCTTATATGCAAAATTGATAGTCGCCTCTAGTAATCCTGATCTTGTACCACAATCAAATCGTTTGCCTTCAAACTCATAACCGTACACTTTCTCTCTTGCTGCAACTAAGTTTAAAGCATCTGTTAATTGTAGCTCATTATTGCAACCGATATTAATCTCTTCTAAGGCTTTCATAACTGAACTTGTTATAACATATCTGCCGATAATGGCATTGGTTGATGGAGCATTAGTTTTCGGCTTTTCAACTAAAGAATCTAGTAGTGATAACTTATCGTTAATACACTCTTTGAATTTTACGATACCATATTTGTTCGTATCTTCTTCTTTAACTTTCATCGTTGATACAATAGGAAATCCATACTCTTCAAATTGAGTCATAAGTTGAGAAACAACTGGAACGTCTGATAATATAATATCATCTGGAAGGATTACAACGAACGGATCATCATTTACAATATCTTTAACGCATAGAATAGCATCACCTAATCCAAGCATTCGCTTTTGACGAACATAAACAAGATTAACCATCTCACTTATCTTTTTAATCTCTTCTAACATCTCTAAATTGCCTGACTTGACAAGAGTGTTATTTAACTCAACATTAATATCAAAATGATCTTCTAGAGCTTTCTTAGTTCTACCTGTTATAAAAATAATTCGCTCTATACCTGAATCAATCGCCTCTTCAACTGCATATTGAATAAGTGGTTTGTCGATCAACGTTATCATCTCTTTAGGTATAGCTTTAGTCGCAGGAAGCATCCTTGTGCCGAAACCCGCAACTGGGAAAACTGCTGTTTTAATTTTCATAATGTATCCTAAATATTAATATTGTCTACTCTGAAATTATTTTTTAGAGATAAGTTTCACAATAAAATCCGCAGCCTTATCATAATAGTAAGAAGGAAGAACAATCGATGTTTTACCAAAACTGTAATCATTAAACAGAAATGTGTCTGGTGAAATAATCTCTATATATGGTGAACGAGAAACCTTAATTGTTGAACTGCTCTTAACAGTAAAACTATAACTCTCAACCGTTGGGATAAGTTTTTTTACAATAGATATAGGATCATCATGTTTTGAAATTATTACTAAATCACCCTTACATACATACATCTCAATTCTGCACTTATCAGCAAAAAATACAAAATAATCTCTGCCTAACACAGTCTTATAATCAAACATTGAATTGTATTTAAAAATTTTGTAGTCACTATCTTTATTAATTGATTTTGTAAATATTTTAGCCGTGCTATATGCTTTTCTAACTTCTGATAAATATCTAAATGAAACAACTTCATTGCTTGAAAGATCCGACTTAAAAAGCATATTGCTTTTATGCATTACAAGATCGTTAAATACACCACTCTCTAAATCTTTGTTTATCCTTTTAAGTGACATATTAACCGTTAACATGCGAAGCTTATTTAAAATAGTAGGTTTAAAAAGAAACATACGATCTTCTTTCTTACTATCTTTTGGGTCTGCCTGGCTGTTCATCTTAAACGATCTATAATTGTCTGTTAAAAAATAATTAACTCTATCTATAGACGGAGAATATATATCCTCAACATTTGCTAAAACTACACTTATGCCACGTAATTTTAACTGTCTACTAATAAGAATCATATTAGCCGATGGATTGATAAATACTATATCTGCCATACTTTCAACTCCTTATAAAAAGAATCTCTCATTACAGGTATCATATTTGCAGATTTTATAAGATTTACTAACTCACTCTCAAGCATAGAATCTTCAGATTTTGCACCTGCTGCATAAGTTATATTCTCTTTAATAATCGTACCATCTAAATCGTCAGCTCCTGCACGCAACGCTACCTGTGCAGTTTTACTTCCAAGCATTACCCAATACGCTTTGATATGTGGAATATTATCTAATATGATCCTTGATGCTGCGATCACTCGTATATCATCTATACCTGTTGATCTTGGAACGTGTGATAAAAATGTGCCATCTGGATGAAACGATAATGGAATAAATGATACAAATCCACCTGTTTCTTCTTGAAGTTTTCTAAGTCTTAATAGATGATCAAATCTTTCACGATCACTTTCAATATGACCATATAACATCGTCGCATTAGTACGAATACCCTCTTTATGCGCTATTCTATGGATATCAAGCCATCTATCACTCGAGATCTTCTCTGGACAAATTTCTGCTCTTACTTTTTCATCAAAAATTTCTGCACCACCACCAGGCATTAATTCTAATCCTGATTTTTGTAACGCTTTTAGAACTTCTGCTATTGATAAACCAGATATCATTGAAAAATAATCTATCTCAACAGCTGAAAAACCTTTGATCGTTATATGTGGATAGCTACTCTTGATAGCCGATAACATATCTGTATAGTAACTAAATGGATAATCTGGATGAAGCGATCCTACAACATGAACTTCATGTAGATTTTCGGCATACTCAGATATATATGACAAGACATCATCAATACTCATCTCATACGCACCAGCATCACCTTCATCTTTGGCAAACGCACAAAACTTGCAGTGACTAGCACAGATGTTTGAATAATTTATATGCATATTCTTTACAAAAAAGGCTTTCTCGCCCCATAAATTTTTTCTTATTTTATCAGCTTTATTTACTAAATCATAAAACTCATATTCAAATGGATTATATTGCAACTCTACACTCTCTTATATTATTTCGTAATATATCGATAATTTCTCTATCCTACCATAGAATTCATCTGAAATAAAGGTTGCATTATTGATACTATGATAAACCCAACCATACCACCGATAAATACTATAAATAAAGGCTCAATTAATGATACAAATCGTGTTAAAAATTTGTCTACCTGTTTTGAGTAAAACTCGTTCACTCTATCAAGCAGATCTGGCATATTACCTGATGACTCACCTGTTGATACTGCAGCTGGAAATAACTCTGGAAAAACCTCTGCATTCTTTATAGCTTTTGAAAACTTAACGCCTGACTGAACTGATGTTCTAACATCATTTATTACCGACTGAATATATCTATTATTTAACGTGCTACTAGCATGTGCTAAAGCATCCGTCAACGGAAGTCCTTCTCTAAGTTGAAACGCTAAAATATGTGCAAATTTTGCGACTAATGTTGTTGATACTAACTTTATGCCGTAAAGACGTTTATCAATCTTTAATCTAAATTTAACATTATTTCTAAAATTGTAACGAGTAACAAATATGACAAATAGCAGAAATACTAAAAGTATAATTCCATAATTAACTACAAAATCTGATATAGCCAATAAGAACTTAGTAGTGCCTGGAACTTCTTGTTTCATAGATGAAAAAATCTTTTCCATCTTTGGCACAACCACCGATAAAAGAAATCCTAACACTCCCATACCCATAACTAAAATTGTCATCGGATATACAAGCGCTGATGATACCTTATCGTTATTCTTCTGCTTAAACTCTTCATACTCTGCAATATCACCAAGCACTGCCGATAATCTACCTATATTTTCCGATGCCTTAATTAAATTAACGTACATTGAATCAAATATATTTGGATATCTTGCAAGCGACTCTGAAAATCTCATACCTTCTGAAACCTTAGATGCAGAATCTTGTAACGCTTCTCTAAGTCCTTCGTTCTTCTCAGATTTTGCAATAATATTGATAGCTTCTACTAACGTAATTCCTGATCTTAATAGAAGTGATAATTGAAAAAATGTATCAGCTAAATTTTTCTTAGCTGCAAATAAATTTTTGAAAGTATCAAACTGTCCTTTCTTAACAGAAACTTCTGAAATGTCTGACACAAAAATACCTTGACGCATTAACTCATTTGTAAGCGCAACCTTAGACGTAGCCTCTTTTGTGCCACGCTCAACCTTGCCATCTGATGTTGTTCCAACGTAATTAAATGATGCCATATTTTTACTCTACCTGTGTAACAGCCAAAACCTCTTCTGGAGTGGTAATGCCCTGCTCAACTAAATAAATACCGTACTCTAACATCGTCTTAAAGCCGTTGTTTCTAGCCTCTTGACGAATTTCAAATGCCGATGCTCGCTTATTTATCATATGTCGTATACTATCTGTTATCTCTAATAACTCAAAAACTCCAACCCTGCCACGATAACCTGTATCGTAACACTCAGAACAACCTGTACCTTTCTGATGAGTTTCAATAGTCAATCCAACCTCTGCTATCTTTGTCTTCATAAATGGATCTATCTTAACCGTCGTTGCACAACTTGTACAAACTTTTCTTACAAGTCGTTGACCAATAACTATCAGTAATGATGATGATATTAAAAATGGTTCAACGTCCATCTCTATCAATCTCGCAACCGCTGTTGGTGAATCGTTTGTGTGTAAAGTAGATAACACTAAGTGACCTGTTAAAGATGCTTGTATCGCAGCTTCCGCAGTTTCGTTATCACGCACCTCTCCAACCAATATAACATCTGGATCTTGACGGAGGAATGTTCTAATCGCACTTGCAAATGTTAAACCAACTGAAGCGTTCATCTGAACTTGTGTTACATTATCCATGTGATACTCGACTGGATCTTCTATTGTAACTACATTTTTATTATCTCTATTCATAGCAAGAAGCGATGCATACAATGTCGTTGTTTTACCAGAACCTGTAGGTCCTGTTACTAATATAATTCCGTTTGGTCTTTCTAGATATGGTTTAAACTTGTCGTAAACTTCCCCAACAAATCCTATCGTTTCAAGAGATGTGAAATCTGATGAACGCTCTAAAATACGGAGAACTGCTTTCTCTCCATTAATAGATGGCATCGTCGATACACGAATATCAATCGTTCTATTACCGATCTTTAGATTAATTCTACCATCTTGAGATCTTCTGCTTTCAGCAACATCTAATTGTCCGATAACTTTTATTCTTGCAAGGATTTGCTCGTGAACTGCTTTTGGATAACTTCGTAAAGTGTTCAATCTTCCATCAACTCGTATACGAATAAGAAATGACGCATCTCGTCCTTCAAAATGAATATCCGATGCACCACTTTTAACTGAATATATTATGATCTGATTAACTAATTTAATAACTGGAGCATCATCGTATGACGCTGTTAAAATATCCGACTCATCATCATCTGGCAACTCTTCGCCATCAGCATCTGGATCATTTACATAATCCACATCGCCACCAAAAGACTCAAGTAATGCCAAAATCTCTTTTCTCTCTTTTTGGATAAAAGTTGCCTTAACACCTAAAGAGAATGATAAATATTCTGCCTTCTGTAAGCCAGCTTCATCAAGGTAGTAAAATATTAGCTCGCCATCATCTGATACCAGCGGAATAAAATCACTCTTATCTGGATATCTAACATATTTATTTTTTACCTTTTCAAAATCTAACATTTAATATTAACCTATTGCTATCCTATTCATCATCTACTATTTCTTGTGATTGCTTTCTGCTCTCAACTTGACGATCTATCTCTTGAATTAACGGGATATCAAACTCTAATGTAGAGAATATATCATCACCGAATATCTTGTCGCCTTTTAATCTAAACTTATCAACATCCTCGATATTCTTATCAAGAAACACATTCGCACCATCAACTGAGTCTATTATACTTGTTGAAATGAAAATCATCAAATTAGTTTTCTCTGATGTCTTAGTTTGTGTTTTAAATAACCAACCTAATATAGGTATTCTTGCTAAAAATGGAACTTCATTTCTAACTATAGATGAATCATCTTTAATCAGTCCTGATATTACCATTATTGATCTATCTCTTAACTTTACAGTTGTTTGAGTTGTTCTTGTTAATGTGATAGGTGCTGATGCATTAAACGTTGCTGGAGATATACTGTTGATCTCTTGATTAACCGCAAGCGTAATCGTATCATCATTAGATATCTGTGGAGTTATTTTTAAACGTATACCAACATTACGATAATCAAATGTCTGTATAGGATTGTTGTTTGAATCAAACTTTTCACTCGTTACATAAGGCCTGTTCTCTCCAACGAAAACCTCTGCCTCTTCATTATCCAATGTTAATATCTGTGGGTTTGAAACGATATTCACTCCTGATAAACTTTTCGCAGCAGAAACTAATGCACCTATCGATGGAAACTTCATTCCACCATACTCAATAATATTACCTATAACACCTACACTAAAACCGCTTGGAGGTGTATACGCTGTTCCTTGTGATACAGCTCCTGCTAAACCTTGTACTCCACCTGAATTTGTAAGACCACCAACGACCGCTCCAACTCCTGGAATTTGTGCTCCACCGAACCACTCAACTCCAAACTGTGAACCTTGATCTATCGACGTTTCTAAGATAAGTGCTTCAACATAAACCTGTCTACGTTGTTTATCCATCTGAGATATTAAACTCTCTAATCTAGCGTAAAATGTAGCATCACCCATTGCAATAATACTGTTCGTTGCTTTATCTGATGTTAAACTAGTTTGAACGCCTTGACCACCTCGTGCTGTGTCTTTATTAGTTAATGAACTTGTTAGTTTTGATAAAATCTTCTCCATATCTTCTGCTTTCGCATTTTTAAGTGGATAAACTTTTGGAATTAATAATGATTCTGATTGTAACTTATCCATCTCATTTACAACATAAAGGATACGTTCGTAATCTTTATCCGTTGCAGCTATGATAAGTGTATTGGTTGTATCGTCTGCTACGATAGCTGGCATAGTTGATGTTAATGAGTTTTTAGCAAGCTCTGCAAAAAATTTAATTATCTGTTGCTCTGCCCTAGATGCTGTTGTAGATTTTAAACTTAACGTGTATAGTTTAAATTTACCAGCCTCTTTACTAAGCTCATCTAACATGCTTACCATAGATCTAATTCTTGAACCCATATCTCTTATAATAAGAAGGTTTAAACCTCGTACTGGTTCAATATAACCTGTTCTTGATTTCATCTTATTAAGTATAGGTATCACAGCTGCTGCATTATAGTTATCAAGCGATATCACAGTTGTTACATAAGTTTCACCTTCAACATCACCAGTTCTAATACTCTCTCCATATAATGGAACATCTTTCTCTGATAATATCTGGATATTATTACCCGACTCAACTGGAATTAATCCGTTAAGTTTAAGTATTGAGAAAAAGAGTTTTAAAACCTCTCTAGGGTTCATCTCTTTCTGTGAGTCTATTGTTATAGTACCCTTAATATCTGCTTCATTATAGATCATATTTCTGCCTGTAAACTCTGATACAAATGTAAGAAAATCCTTGATAGGGACATTCTTGAAATTCACATTGTATGAACTTTGAGAATACGCAGTTGATCCAAATGGATTAGATAAAAATATTGATAAAATAAGAAAAAATGTTGCTAAATGTCTCATATAATCTCTACAAATAATGTATTTTTTGTGCCGCTTCGCATTATATCAATGCTAACTGCTGATATATCGTCTAAATTCGACAACATCTGAAATAGAACTTCTGGTGATTTTAAACTTTCGCCGTTGATCCTTGTGATAACGTCACCTATCTGTAAACCTAATTTAGCCAAAGGAGAACCTTCCTTCATTCTTGCAATTTTATAACCTAAAAATTCTGTGCCTTCATATGATGGAGAAACAAGTGCCGATTGTAACACCTTATTTAAATCTTTAAGCTCACCTACAATCTCTGCTCGTGGAATTGATATATTAAGACTACCAGCCGCAGCAGATGTTCCTGATGATTCATTCTTAGAACTACGACTTGATGCTGTTGAAAGAACACTCTTGCCTTTCTCAATTTTTAAAAGGTATTTCTTACCACCTTTCTCTACTTCAGCCTCATCTATACCTAACGAAACTAATTTTAGTCCCTCTTTCTCTTTACCTATTGATAACGCAATAGTTTTGCCATCTACTAAAATTAATGCAACACCTCTACCAGTATCAGTTGAAACTATGCCAACTAATTTAGCATTAACAAGCTCTGGAGTAGTAACTGTGCCATCTTCATTCTCAACGTCCACAGCTTGTGCTGAGAGAAGTTCAAGATTAAAAATATTATCACTTATAAGTTTTCTTAACATTTCACCAGAATAAACAACAGCTTTTTGACTGCTTACCGATACAACTGGTAGTTTTTTAGCGTCTGCATATATATAAGATATAAGCTCGCTCGCTAGCCAACCAAAAAATACTCCAAATAAAAGTGAGTATGCTAAGTAGGGAATTTTTAAATACATTAGATCAATCTATACCAATAACCATATAAAATCAACAACTAATTAATCATCTATGCCTTTAATCGCTTGACAGCAAACTATCTATTAAGTTTAAAAAATATCTATATTGTATATAATAAATATATTTATATTATAAATACAGTGAGTTATTATGGATGGGATTATTGATCTGCTTCTATCATATAAAATACCGAAAACAAGTGAAGGAAAAAACACTAGAAATGAATGTAGTATGTCATTATAAAAAAGATGTGATAATGAGAAAATTATCGACGTGACTATATTCGCATAACTAACTATGTATATACTACCAGATAACTTCGTGAGTAAAACACTCTGAAATAATCCCCTAAATAAATACTCTTCTACTAATGGTACAAAAATAAGAAAGATTAATACCGACTTTAGATCGATAATACCTACTCTTGCATAACCTGTTAATATTAAAATACAAAAAATTATCGCCACCGGTATAGTGGCGATAAATATATCTCGTAAATTAACTCTTAAAATATTAGTTGTAGAAAACATTAATCAAATTGATTAAAACTGCTTATCTAACAACATTTTTCTAATCTCAACAATAGCTTTTGTTGGATTAAGTTCCTTAGGACAAGCTTTCACACAGTTATATATTGTGTGACAACGCCATACGCCGTGCTTATCGTTCAATATCTTCAGACGCTCATCTGTACCTTCATCACGCGTGTCACTAATGTATCTCCACGCACGTAAAAAAGCGTTTGGCCCTAGATAATCTTTATCTGTCCAGTAACTAGGACATGATGATGAACAACAACCACATAATATACACTCATATAAACCATCTAATTTCTTTCTGTCCTCTTCTGACTGATAAATTTCTTTATCGCCAGTAGGTGTGCTTCTTATTAAATACGGTTTAACTGTAATAAATTTCTCAAAGAAATCTTCTACATCTACAACTAAATCTCTCATAACAGGCATTCCTGGTAATGGCTGAAGAACTATCTTACGAGTACTAATATCTTCTATTTTAGTCATACATGCTAACATGTTTACGCCATTTACATTTAAACCATCTGAACCACAAACACCTTCACGACATGATCTTCTAAATGTTAACGTATGATCTAGTTCCCATTTAATCTGATTTAATGCTTCTAGTATTAACATACCCGGACGACGTATCTCTACTTCATATTTCTGATAATACGCTGATTTATCTTTATCTGGATCGTATCTTAATATCTCAAAAGTTACCTTTTTTCCCATATTATGCCTTCCTCAATAATTCTTAATTAATAATAAGTGTTAATAAATAAAATACTTATTAACTAATGCAATAATTGTTAATAAATAAAATACCTATTAACTAATAACATAATCTCTGTAGATTAATAAACTCTTGCTTTTGGTTCAAAACTTTCTACTGTAAGTGGTTTTAATCTAACAGCTCTATACTCAACCTTGATATCTTTACCGTTTGAAGTTATATCAGTGTGTTTTAAGAAATTCTTGTCATCTCTATCTGGATAGTCATCTCTATAATGTCCACCACGAGATTCTTTTCTTGCAAGTGCACCTTCAGTCGCAGCTCTTGCTACTAATATCATATTGTTTAACTCTAACGCCTCAACAAGATCTAAATTGTAAACTGATGATTTATCAGCAACTTTATAATCTTCTATCAACGACTCTAATTCAATTAAATCTTTACGAGCAGTTGTCATCAATTCTTCAGTTCTGAAAACTCCAACATTTTTTTGCATAGTTTTAGTTAATTTTGAGTATAATGGGCCAAATGTGTTCTTACCAGTTCCATTTGCAAATTTATTAAGTAACGCAATACCTTCACTACCAGCGTTCTCTGGAAGTTCTGCAAATGCATTTTCCTTAGCATATAAAGCCGCTTGCTCACCTGTTGTTCTACCAAATACAACTAAATCTAGTAATGAGTTAGTTCCAAGTCTGTTTGCACCGTGAACTGAATTAGCTGCACACTCGCCTGCTGCAAAAAATCCAGGAACATCAACCTCTTTGCCACCTTTCATAGTAACAACTTGACCTAAATAGTTAGTTGGTATTCCACCATTTTGATAATGCGCTGTTGGAACAACTGGAATAGGATCTTTAATACAATCTACTCCTGCAAATACTAATGATAGTTCATGAATTCCTGGTAATTTTTCTAAAATAGCCTCTTTACCGATATGATCTATCTTTAATAATATATGATCTTTATCTGGACCTGCTCCGTTACCATCTAATATCTCTTTCTGCATTGAACGTGATACGATATCTCGTGGTGCTAAATCTTTAATAGTTGGAGCATATTTTTCCATGAAACGCTCGCCCTTACCATTTAATAATATACCACCCTCTCCTCTAACACCCTCAGTAATTAAATTACCTGCAGTGTAAACACCTGTTGGATGAAATTGGAACGACTCAGCGTCACACCATGAGAAACCTGCTCTCATCGCTAATGCTAATCCATCACCAGTATTTATATGTGCATTTGAGTTTGTTTCATATATTCTACAATTTCCACCTGTTGCAAATATAACAGCTTTTGCATGGAACATATGTAAACTACCATTTTGAAGATCCATAGCTAATACACCGACTACTGCATCGCCATTCTTAATTAACTCTAATGCATAAAATTCTGAGTAAAACTCTGTGCCTTGTGCAACTGATTTTTCATATAACGTCTGAAGCATAGCGTGACCTGTTCTATCTGCAACGTAACAAGCACGTTTTACTGGACGCTTACCGTATTCAGCTGTGTGTCCACCAAATGGACGTTGAGCAATCTTGCCCTCAGCTGTTCTGTTAAATGGTAGACCTAGATGCTCTAATGCTATGATCATCTCTGGTGCCATACGACACATATACTCTGCTGAATCTTGATCACAAAGATAATCAGATCCCTTAACTGTATCAAACATATGCCAATGCCAGTTATCTGGCTCTAAGTTACCAAGTGCTGCAGCTATTCCGCCTTGTGCTGAAATTGTGTGGCTTCTTGTTGGATAAACTTCTGATATAACAGCTGTTTTAACATGTTGTGATGCAACCTGTGCAGCATTTAAGCCAGCGCCACCTGCTCCCACAACTAAAACATCATATTTATGAGTTTCTATTTTAATCGACATTTTTTCACCTTTAATTTATTAAGATACGTATAACTCTATGGAAGCAAGCCTAGACCTAAAATAATCATAGCTACCCCTATTGCCCAGTATATAAGAAGTAATATAAATCTTTTACCTATTCCTGAAACATAATCATCTGTGATCATCTTTAAACCATTAACAGCGTGAAAAACCCCAAAGATTAAAACAAACCCTAATACCAATCTATTCATACCGTCATAAGCGCCTGTTATCATTCCGCCTATATGAAATGTTAGTGCAAACATCAGAATAACAGCTGATACTCGTTGTAACATCCAACCTAGTGTTCCGTTATTTCCTGTGCCTGTAAATTTATATCTATTATCCATTAAATCACCCCTTTAGACATAAAAGTGATACCAACAACTGACAATATTATTACTGTCAACACAAAAACAATGCCTAGATATTTATTAAATTTGTCTCTGTCTGATGCATTAGCAAACTCCATAAGTAGTATACGTAATCCGTTTAACGTGTGAAATACAAACGATACTATCATTATAGACTTAACTATAGGATTTGCTAAAAGTGTTGGCAAAAACGCACAAACACCTGATGAACCTAGCATGTGAAACAAAAAATAAACTACTAGTATAACTGCTGTAATACGATGCAACATCCAAGCTATCATTCCGGGATGTCTTTTGTATCCCACCTTCTTTGGATAGGACAGTAGATCTTTTCTTGGCATAACCATACTCCTAATTATAAAAATTTATTTGACTCTTATTTGGCGAACTTATTACCAACTAAACAAAATTGTCACATACATTACTACTAACTTAAATTAACCACTACTAAATTGACGCAACTTAATAACTGCCAAAACAACTTAATGAATAAAACATAATATATCTGATAATTAGAAATTCTTTGAAATGTTAATCAACAAAAGATCATCATATTTAACTCTTACTGACGATCTGGAATATCAATCGACAAACAAACAATATGTTTAGTGGTTATAAACCACGCAAAATATTAATCAATTTAAAAAAAATGATAAAACTACGTATTTGAAAGTACAATATAAAACTTGGAGTAGCATTATCTTATTTCAAAGTGAGATTGTCAACTAAAAATAGAAAAAACATAATAATTAATTAAATGAGTAGTAAGCTGTTTTATAAAATAAAATATCAACGATCTCTAGACATAAGAAGATTATAACTAGGCTCTATATAGAATATCTATATCGCTCTCCACAGCAAAGTATACGTATTCACTAATGATTAGGTAAAACCTGTTAATAGTTTCGATTTGAAAAACCTTTATAAATAAAGGGTATTATAGCTGTTGACAAAAAATAGCCTTAACTATCAACAACTTAACTAAAAAGCCTTTTAATCACTATACTTTTGAATAGTTGATATAAAAACAAGATATTATTGTGTTAAAACTGTTAAAAGAGGACATATATCCACGAAATGACTTGAGAAATCAACCCTCAATACTATTTGCTTAAATTTTAAGCAGTTGACTCTATTTATATTTATATGAATAATCTGCTCATCTTTATCTTTAAATAAAAGGATTGTTTTTTAGATATGTTTAATATAAAATCTAGTAATGAAATGTGTTAAGGTTTATACAAAAAGGAAACTTGCTGATGTCGATGCCTCTAGATTACTATCTAATAGTATTCCATGTATCGTTTTTGGACATGAATTAACCCCTAAAATAGTAACTATTGATAGTGGTGCAAACTTAGTTGAACTTTGTGTTGAAGATAAATATTTCACACGTGCAGAAGCCATAATTAATAATACCGATCCAGCTATAGTTAAAATTTTCAAAATATTAACATATAAAAATCACCATAAACAGATAGCGATAAGAAATAAAAAACTTAAACAACTTGAAAGAAATGAAAAAAATGATGGTAAGAAATAGTAAACTTAGAAAATACGATACCATCTATCTAATTATAATCTCATAAAAACATATAATCAATTTACGTGCAAAATCATATATACTATTAATATATGCAAAACTCATATCTGCTAAATTACACATATAATCAATTTACGTGCAAAATCATATATACTATTAATATATGTAAAACTCACATCAGCTAAATTACACATATAATTAATTTACGTGCAAAATCATATATACTGTTAATATATGCAAAACTCACATCTGCTAAATTACACATATAATCAATTTACGTACAAAATCATATATACTATTAATATATGCCTCAACTGATATAGAAGATATCACAACTTATTTTGTGTTTTGTTTGATAGACTCATCTCTATATGTGCGTGAGTAGTTCTCAACCTCTAATAAAATTTCTTGATCGTATCGATCTTTAAAGTCTGTATGTTTTTTAACACCCATAATTATATCGAAAAGATCGTTATCATATATATCTCGAAGTAATATATTTAATCGTTCTAACTTCTCATCGCTATAATTTTCAAATACGATTTCCTCAACAAAACCTTTTATCACATACTCATTCTCTAACATAGCTCTGCGTGCTGCTTGGAAACATGCTTTCTTGTATAAAGGGTTATTTATCATAATGTCCTCGCTTTAATATATATACTACCTACCCATTTCTAACCTTTATAGATAATAATTGCAATAATTATAATGATTGGCATAAACATTGCTTTACTAAAACCAACTAATATATGAAGTGGGTATTTTATGTCAAACTCTAATAATAAACTTAAAGTTCAAAATCAAAAACAGATAGATAAACAACAAGATAACTATAATCTATTAAATAATTCTGATAAACAGTTGTCGGATTTAGATAAATCCATTTTAGAACTTTATGAGCTTATCGAGAACCTAAAAGAGAAAAGTGAAAACAGAATAAATAAGTAATATCCATAAATATATTGACACTTGTCAATATAATCAATAAAATCAACATATATCTATATTTTCTATGATCATGTCATTAAAACTTATTATATAGCCATATTTGTTGCACTAGAATAAATTAATTATATAATAGGTCAACCTTGATCGTAATAGATATTCCTTAACAGGTAGTTATTGCTATAAACAATAATCATTTATGTTAAGTATCAACTAAAATAACTAATAATCATTTTAATCGAGGTGTTCGTATGGATAAAGATATCAAAGCTGTGAAAAGTAGCCTTTCTGCACCAAAAAACAAGCCAGCTAAAAAAAGTGGTAGTAAAAAAATAGTTTTTATTATCTTTTTCACTTTCCTTGTAATTATTTCTGTAGGGATTATCTCACTACATCTATACTCAAACTACAAACTAAATGCTGTGTTGAAATCTACTATTAGATCTGTTCGTGGAAATACAGAACTATCTTACGCTAAAGCTGAATACACTTTCTGGAATAAACAACTGCGTATCGACGATTTAACTGTTGTGTATGGTGATTCAACTGTTGCAAAATTTGGTACAGTACATCTTCCTAATATTGGGTTTCAAGAAAATCTGCTTTCTGATCTCTCATTTACATTTGAGAATGCTCAATTAAATCTTTCTGCACCTGTCTTTAAAATGTTAGGTAAACGAATTGAAACATTAGGATATAACCCTTTATATTTTAAAGGCTCGGTGGCTATAAAATATAATACTACTCATAAAAATTTAACAGTTAACACTTTTGAACTTGATATTAAAAACTTAGGTACATTAAATGTAGAGTTTGAAATACCTAATGTGGAAACTAAATACGATCTACTTAATAATAGTTTTGACAGACTTAGAATAAATTTTGTTAATAACGGTATCATTAACGAAGTTGTACGCAGTTACGCTACAAGTAGAGGATATGATATTATACAAGGTAAAGAGGTTGCTCTTTACAGATTAAAAACTGTGATGTCTAAATATAAGCCTATTAGTAACCAATATAGACAGTTAACTAGTTTATATGATTTTATGGAAAATTCGTCTGAGATACTTTTTTCATCAGATGTTAGAACTGATCTTGCACTTAAAGATCTAATCGAAATCATGAACGCTAAAAACTATAACAGTATCGTGAGAGCTATACTTAATTTACCACTTATAATTATAACAAAATAATTTACCACTTATAGATAATAAAAAAGATCCTCTTTAAATAATTAAAGGGGATCTTTTTATGTGAACTTAAATTGATATAATAAAACTCTACACCGTAAAATATTAATCCGCAAAATCTAAACCATTAACATAAAACCACTAACTTTAAACCAATTAATATTATCTACTTAAAAAGTTTTAATCTAAGTGAATTAGATATAACTGTGATTGATGATGCTGCCATCACTATACCTGCGATCGCTGGATTAAGCATCATTCCTGTTATAGGATAAAGCACTCCTGCTGCAACTGGGATCGCTATAACATTATAAATAAATGCTAAAAATAAATTCTCACGTATTATCACTGCTGATCGTTTTGCAACTCTCACTGTAAACAATATCTTTATAAGCTCATTTCTAATAATCATTATATCGCTTGAATTGATCGCAATATCTGTTGCTGATCCGAGCGATAAACCGATATCTGCCTTAGATAACGCTATTGAATCATTGATCCCATCTCCAACCATAGCAACCTTTCTGCCCTCTTCTTGAAACTCTGATATAATAGTAAATTTATCGTGAGGCGATACACTATTATAAAACCTTTCAACACCTAAAATATCTGCAACCTTTTTAACCGAATTATGATTATCTCCTGATAATATCACAGGCTCAATCGATAACGCTTTTAATCCATTAATTAACTCTACAGCGTTATCACGAAGTCTATCTCCTAACAACATTCTGCCTGCAAGCTTATTACCGATTGCAATATAAACTGTTGTATCATCTGTTTCACTATCACTTGCATCTAACTCCGATATATCAATATTATTATTAAGCAGTAATAGTTCGTTACCGATAAGGATTTCCTCACCTATAACTATCGCCTTAACGCCTTGTCCTGCAATGTTTTCATAATCTTCAACATCTAGCCTATTCTTATCTAACACGACACTCTTCTCACCTACAATACGATTATCACGATTGTTTTCAACATCTATATTATTATTTTCATCAAGGCTACTACCAACCTCTAAATATGACACAATTGATCTTGCTATAAAATGCTCTGATTTACTTTCAACAAGTTGCAGTAACGATCTTACTTTCTCTTCATCAAAACTATTATAAATATCAAAACTTCTAACCTCAAACTTACCATCAGTTAATGTTCCTGTTTTATCAAACACAACTACATTAATATCTCTTGCACGTTCTAAAATCTCACCGTTACGAATTAATACCCCTTCCTTTGCAGCTCTGCCAACAGTTGCTATAATCGCTGTAGGGATTGCAAGCCCTAAAGCACACGGACAAGCTATAACTAAGATTGATACAAACGGGATAATACTTACGGGGATTGATCCTGTTGAGATAAACCAAAAAATAAATGTTACAGTAGCGATTGATAAAACTACTGGCGTAAAAATAGATGAAATCTTATCAGCTAATCGTTCAATAGAGGCTTTATGCATTGAGGCTTCAAGAACTGATTTTGTGATCGCTGCCAAAACTGTATCTTTACCTAATTTTAATGATTGATATGTTGCTGATCCATTAAGTACCATTGTGCCTGTATATATTTTATGACTAAACTCTTTCTTAATAGGTTTTGACTCACCAGTTAATAACGACTCATCAATAACTATGTGTCCGTTTATAATCTCGCCGTCTGTTGGAACAGTATCGCCTGCCTTTAGAATAATTATATCGTTAATGCCTATATCTGATATATTCTTTTCAACCTGATCTCCATCAATAATAACCGTAGCTTTTTTAGGTGATAAACTTATTAATGAATTAATCTCCTTAGATACATCTCGTTTCGCTCTATCCTCTAACGATCTTCCTAGCAGAAGAAATGTTATAATGATAGCTGATGATTCAAAATATAGTTCGTGATGCGATCTACCTAACAGTAATAATACCGTTGAATATATAAACGCTGTAAAAGTTCCGAGCGTTACAAGTGAGTTCATACCCGAGCTTAACGGCTTTTTAAACGCTGGAACATAGAACGGATATCCACCATAAAATAGAACAACTGCTGATAATACAAATTGTATATATCCAGAATATGGAACATTGAAATCAATTATCATCGATCCCATAGATAAAATAAACACTATTACACTAAAAGGTAATGTTATTAAAAATCTTCTAAAAAGTTTGCGACCCTTAGAGTTATCTATTATATCATCTAATGAAGGCGTAAAACCTGCTTTTCTGATAGCTTCAAAGATCGATTCAACATCAGTATCGTCGTTCACAATAATCATTGCACGATTTGTTGCAAGGCTTACTGATACCGAAATAACTGTTTTATCTTTTGATATTACTTTCTCAACTCTATTCACGCAAGCAGCACAACTCATTCCTGCGATTGATATATCTATCTGTTTCATAATTTACCTTTAACTATATTTTTTTTTAATAATTGCAAAAATCCATATTTCATAATATCATAGCAGTGTTTATGAAAATTGGTATATATATTATAGAAGAAGATCTTGCTATCGCTATTAAAACCTTTCTAAATTTAAGAAATATTAATAGTGATATAATCAACATCAAAAATCTCCAACTGGATTTATACGATATAATAATAGTAGAAAGTTGTAGAGGTGATTTAGTTCTAAATAAACGTAAACTTACTTTAACAACTGATTTATCACTTAAAAAAGATCCATACCATATATGTACTCCTTTTACTGCAACAGAACTCTTACTTAAAATTGAGGAACTAAAAAACAGATGAGCAAATTTACACATCTACATTTACATACAAAATATTCAGCACTTGATGGCGCTATAAAATTAGACGAACTTGCTGATAGATTATTAGAACTAGGCATGGACTCTTGTGCTATAACAGATCACGGTGCTATGTACGGCGTTGTTGATTTTTACAAAACTCTAAACGCTAAAGGTATCAAACCAATCATCGGGTCAGAGTTTTATATATCACCAAGCGATAGATTAAAAAAAGATTATCCAAGAGGAACACAATCAAGTTATCATCTTGTTCTACTTGCCGAAAATGATATCGGATTACAAAACCTATACAAACTTTCATCAATAGGGTTTCTTGAAGGGTTCTACTATAAACCAAGAATTGATAAAGAAGTTTTAGAGAAATATAGTGAAGGCATAATCGCCTTATCTGCTTGCTTAGGGGGAGAAATTCCTCGCACAATTTTCTCTCAAAACTATGAAGCTGCTCGTGACTTAGCGATAGAATATAATCGTATCATGGGAGATGGAAATTTTTTCCTTGAACTTCAAGAGAACGGTATAGGTGAGCAAACAATAGTTAATAAACAATTAATTGCTATATCTAAAGAGACTGGAATTCCACTCGTTGCAACAGCCGATTGTCACTATCTTAATAAAGAAGATCATGAGTTTCACAATATATTAATGCGTATACAACTATCAAATAGATTTAGTAGTAAAGCAACCGACACACTTGATAATAGCGATAATGTTGGAGCAGCAGATAAAGATATCGCTGAATATTCATCTGAACTATATCTTAAATCACCTGAAAAAATGATTGAAGATTTTCATTATATACCTGTTGCTGTCGAGAACACTACTAAGATTGCTGAAAGATGTAATGTTAAAATGGAGTTCGGAAAACTTCATCTACCGATATTTATATCAGAAGATGGTGAAGATCCTGAAACTCATATAAGAAGACTTGCAGATGAAGGACTAAATAAACGGTTAGAAATTGTTGATCCATCAGAATTTGATAAATATAGAGCAAGACTTCAACAAGAGTTAACTGTTATTATTGATAAAGGTTTCGATAGTTACTTTCTAATCGTTCAAGATTTCGTTCAACACGCTATAAATATAGGCATCGCTGTAGGTCCTGGTAGAGGGTCTGGTGCTGGATCACTCGTATCATATTCACTAGGTATTACAGATATTGATCCTCTAAAATATAACCTACTCTTTGAGAGATTTTTAAATCCTGAAAGAGAGTCTATGCCAGATTTTGATATAGATTTTTGTATTAAAGGAAGAGCTGAAGTTATCGATTATGTGACGCAAAAATATGGTACTGATAGAGTTTCTCAGATCGTAACTTTCTCTACATTAAAACCTCGTAACGCTATTAGAGATATCGGTAGAGCACTCGGATTATCTGTTGCAGAGTATGATAAATTATCTAAACTTATCCCGTTTGGAACATCAACATTCGAAAAAGCTTTCGATTCTGATCCATCACTTGAAAGAACTTTTAATGAGCTAGATAGAACAGGACAAGTTTTAAAATATGCTAAAAAAATCGAAGGATTAATACGTCAAGTAGGACTTCATGCAGCAGGCGTTATCATAGCTGATGATAAAATTGATAACTATGCTCCACTTGCAAAAGGCCCTAATAAAGAGGTTATAATCCAGTTTGAAAAAGATACTGCTGAAAAAGTTGGATTGATTAAATTCGATTTCTTAGGATTAAAAAACTTAACAACAATAGATAATGCTATTAAACGTATACGAGAAGATGTTGATAAAGATTTTGATATAAAAAATATTCCACTAGATAATAAAGCTGTATATAATATGTTGAGCAGAGGCGAATCTGTTGGTGTTTTTCAACTTGAGAGTGATGGGATGAGAAACCTGCTTGAGAAACTTAAACCGACTGTTTTTGAAGATATAATCGCTGCAAATGCACTATATCGTCCAGGTCCAATTAACAGTGGTATGCTTGATGATTTCGTTGAAAGAAAACATGGTAGACAAAAAATCGTATATCTATTTGATGAGATCAAGCCATACTTAGAGGAAACTTACGGCGTTATTGTTTATCAAGAACAGGTAATGCAGATAGCTCGAACTATCGGTGGATACTCACTAGGTGCAGCCGATACTCTACGTCGTGCAATGGGTAAAAAGAAAGCTGAAATTATGGCACTTGAAAAAACTAAATTTCTTAACGGTAAAGAAGATGAAAATATCATAGGTGTAAAAACATTAGGGTTTGATATGAAGAAAGCCGAAGAGTTGTTCGATCTTATGGCACAATTTGCTGAGTATGGATTTAATAAAAGTCACTCGGCTGCTTATTCGTTAATCGCATATCAAACAGCTTATCTTAAAAAACATTATCCTAATCAATATATAGCTGCACTTTTAACAAGTGATATAGATGCATCTGATGATCTTATTAGACATCTTAAAGATGCTGAAACTTTAGGATATAAAATTCTAATTCCAAGTATAAACCATAGCTTCATAGATTTTAGATATGATGAAGAAGAACACGGTATGCGTTTCGCACTTTCTGCTATAAAAAATGTTGGTGCAAATATAATAGATAGCTACGTTACTGAACGTGAAAGAAATGGTAAATTTACGAGTATTTATGAAATGTGTAAAAGATTAGACTCTAAAGCATTAAACAAAAAAACAGTTGAGTCATTAATCTTAGCTGGTGCATTAGATTGTTTTAACAAATTTAGATCGCAACATTTAAGCATATATGAAGAGTGTCTACAAGGTGCTAACCACTCTGCAAAACTTAAAGCAAAAGGGATCTCTACTATTGAAGATTTTATCGAAACTGATGAAGATGAAGTAGAATTTTATAACGAGATCGATGAAATGCCTAAAAAAGAACTCCTAGAAAAAGAGAGAGAATTAACTGGTATATATATATCCGATCATCCGCTTAAAGAACTTGAACCGATCATATCACTTATTAGTGAAAATTTTCTATCTATCAAATCATACGCTCACGATACTGCTGTGCTTATAACTGGAATGATAGATTCTGTGCAGATCAAAATTACTAAAAAAATGCAGAAAATGGCTGTCGTTAAATTGCTTGGACTTGATAGTGATATTGAACTTGTATTCTTCTCAAGACAGTTTTCTAAATATCAAAATATGTTAGAGAAAAACGAACTACTAACAGTTAAAGGAAGAGTATCAAACAACTCTGATAATGTGTCATCAAGAGGGACAGTTCTGGTTGATGAAATTCTTGATATCGGTGCTGCAATTGAGAAAGAACTAGGTGCTGTATCTATAAATTTCAATCTTCAAAAAAGTGATACAGATAGTCATAAATTAAACACAGTGCTTTCTGAACACCCTGGGAAAATGCCTGTGAAACTTTTTATTGAAGAGAAAGATAAATTTAGTACTACACTTTCACTTCCTACAAAATATAATATTAAACCATCTTTTGAACTTATAGCATCATTAAAAGGTTTAAACGGATTTAAAAGTTTAACACCGATACCTAAAAGTGATAAGCTGATCTTCAATACAGTTGTTAATATTGATGACGCTTTAGCTATGGAAGATTAATAATTAGTAGAAATATTTCGAACTATAATGTTATTAAATTCTGGAGAATTTAAATGATTAAAAAAGTGCTAACAATTGCTGGATCAGATTCTGGCGGATGTGCTGGTATTCAAGCTGATATAAAATCTATATCGGCGTGTGGCGGATTTGCGACATCTGTTATAACTGCGATCACCTCTCAAAACACGTTAGGTGTAACATACATTGAAGAGCTTTCATTAAAATCGATTGAAACACAACTTGATGCCGTGCTATCAGATATCGGAACGGACGCTGTAAAAACAGGAATGGTTGCATCAACAGATATTATAAAACTGATAGCTGAAAAAATCACTCAATACAAAATTACAAACTACGTTTTCGATCCTGTAATGGTTGCAACCTCAGGTGATACTCTTCTTAAAAGTGACGCAATTGATAGTTTGAAAAAATATCTACTACCACTATCTATGCTAATTACTCCGAATATTCCTGAGGCTGAAATTTTATCTAATATAAAAATCAATAGTGATGAAACTATTAAAGAGGCAGCAAAAATTATCCACTCACAAGGTGCAAAAAATGTTCTCATCAAAGGTGGACATACTGAAGATAAAGACTCAACAGATATATTATATGACGGTGTAAATTTTAAAGAGTTTAAAGATTTGCGTATTAACACAAAAAACACTCACGGAACTGGGTGTACATACTCGGCTGCTATTGCTACATATTTAGCTAGAACAGATAAACTCTTGGATGCAATCGCTTTAGCTAAAACATACATTACTGAATCTTTAGCATTTGGAATGAGTATGAATATAGGTAGTGGATCTGGACCTGTAAATCATTTTTACCGTTTGAATACAGCATTAAGTGACAAATATGATAATTAAAATTATATTTAAAAACAAATAAAACAGTTTAAAATTAAAATAAATAGATTTAGGTAGTATATATAATGAAACAATTTTCTTACTCTGATTACGATTTTTTTGCATATTTTTATAATAAATATTGGACGATCGGATATCCTTTAACTATGGTTAAAGCATTAGATAGAATTCTTTTTCCATATATAAAACCTGATGCAAAAATATTAGATTTATGTTGTGGAACTGGAAACGTAGCACATGAATTGTCTACGATAGGATACGACGTGATGGGAGTTGATGGATCGGCATCTATGCTTGCATACGCGACTACTAACGCTCCTCAAGTCAACTTTATTCAATCTGATGTAAGAGAGTTAAATCTTGGGGTTAAGTTCGATGCAATCATATCGCTACTAGACTCTATGAACCACCTATTAACTGTGGAAGATTTAGAAATTGCTTTTAAAAAAGTTTATGAACATCTAAAAGATGATGCTATTTTTGTGTTCGATATTAACTCGTATAAATCATCTATCACTGTTGCTGATTGCTCGTTCTCAGTTGTTGAAGATACAAATGTTTTTATCAATAACGCTTACTATGATGAAAAAGAAGAGAAATTAATTTACAACATAACAATGTTTATGAAAGAAGATAATAACTGGATCAGAGGCGATGCACAAATAGTTGAAAGATATTACGATGAAAGTATAATTGTAGATATTTTGCGATCAGTAGGATTTAATAATATATCCGTCATGCAAGGTTATAAAGATCTTAGAATTAAAAAGTTCGCTGATAGAATTTTTATCACAGCAAGAAAATAACCTATACCGTAAACTAAAAAGGTTTAGATAGAAAATATTCATCTATAACATAAATATTATTTAATAATCTGCAATCAGCAGAATTTAGAACTATCTATATATTTAGCTATATTATAAAGATTTTAGAATAAATAAAAATATGGTAAAGTATTTATTACAGCAGTAAAATGTAGTAACAATGTAGCTCGTTGTAGATCTACAGTAAGCAAGTTTTTAATAAGTATAAAGTAGTAAAAAATAGCAACAACGTAGTTCTGTTATAGAAGCATAATAATAATATTTTTAATATATTATTTACAAGGAGAAAAGTATGAGAGATACATTAGAGTTGATGACCCAAAGAGGCAGTATAAGAAAATTTAGCGATAAACCGATCCCAAAAGATATTATGCACAATATTTATAAAGCAACTATCTGTTCTCAAAACTATGCTAACGGACAACAATATTCAATCATAGTTGTTACTGATCAGAAGAAAAAAGATTTCCTTTATGAACAAACAGTATCTCCAACATCTGGCAGAGGAATGAGCTTTATCAAAAAAGCACCTGTCTTTTTATTATTCGTAATGGATTTTAATAAGATAGATAGAGTTATGAAAAAAGAGAGAGTTGAAATGAAAATTCAAGACTCATTAGAGGCTCTACTTATAGGCTCTGTTGATGTCGGTATCGCAATGCAAGCTGCAACTGTTGCAATAGCAAACGAAGGATTAGGCTCTGTTGCAGTTGGTGCAATTAGAACATCTGTAAAAGAAATTATAGAAACTTTTGAACTACCTAAATACACATACCCTATCGCAGGACTTGCAATAGGTTATCTTGATGAAGGCGTATCAATAGTTGAAACTCCTAGATTACCTCTTAAATCATTTCTTCACGACAATAGCTATAACAAAACTGCATTCGATGAGCTTGTTGATGAATATGATGTTAAAATGAAAGAAGCATACGCTATAAAAGGTATAGCTAATCTAACTTGGAGCAAGTTTGTTTCAAACTATTACGGCAAACCTATCTATGTTGAACAAATTGAGTCTTATAAAAAACAAGGATTTAAACTTTAATAGATTTAAAAATTAAAATTTCTATATGATGATTTTGTACGTATACAAAATATGAGTAACTTACTTTATATTTGTATGCGTACATTTTTTTTATATTAAAATAGATCTATAAATTAAAATAGTTTAGATATAGTTAGGCAGTTAGGCAGGCATGGACAGTTAAGCAGTTAATTAGTAGTTAGTTAGGCAGTTAGGCAGGCATGGACAGTTAAGTAGTTAGTTAGTTAGTTAGTTAGTTAGTTAGTTATGTAATTAATTAAAATATCATACTTAGACTTATCATCATGCTTAAAACTTAATATCACCACAAATAGATTAATTACAACATCTATATCAGTCTACATACAATAATTTAAAATATTGTACACGTCCGAAATGTTTTTAGATATTTTTAGACACACTAAATTATATAGGTATAATCTCTATATCTATATTATAAGTGCATTTACAAACAAAATTTAAATGTTAAATAGTATCGCAGGGACTTTATACATGCAAGATGCATAAAGCTTTTAGAAGTTTAATGATAAGCCCGACACTTTATATAAGTATGTGTATTAAAATAAGCATACTTATATAAAATATAAAATTAAGCTTTCTTAACTTTGCCAGCCTTAATACATTTAGTACAAACTTTTAACTTCAATCTAGTGCCGTCTGGTTGAACAGCTCTAACACTTTGTATGTTCGGATACCAAACTCTTCTACTTACATTATGGCTTTTACTAATTTTATTACCATATAATGGTCCTTTCCCACAGATATCACAACGTCTAGACATTCTTCATCTACCTCCCGAAGTAAATCAAACAGATAGTAATAATACTCTATTTACATTAAATATCAAGTAAAAAATCACCTTGAGCAAACTTTTAATAAAATAAATATATTAAAAGCTTATTTCTTATATCTTAATAGCTTATTTTACTGCTTGATTTTACAGTATATAGGTGTTACTCTAGCTCATACTATTTCGTTTAGGTAAAGGCTATGAAAATCACAAAAGATACTATAATTGCAGAGATATTAAAGACAGTTCCTGGCTCAAGAGAGATTTTTGATAAACATAATATGGGCTGTTACACATGTATGGGCGTACAGAAAGAGAGTTTAGAGAAAGGCTGTCTTATGCACGGTAAAGATGTTGAAGAGGTTTTAAAAGAAATTGAACAACTCTCAAAATAACTGTAGCAACAGTTGGATTTATTTATAGTTATGTCAAAAACAAACTCACCATCTGAACTTAATAAAGCCACAGCTACGTCAAAAAAAGACTCATCAACTGAGCAGAACTCTAACATAGTTGAACTAAATGAAAATTCATCATGCCAATTAAACTCGAACATAGTTGCATCAAATGAAAATCAATCACCTATTTTTATATCATACCGTCAAGGTGGAGTTAGATATGAAGATATATTATCAAAAGATGCCGATCCATTAAAATTAGAGTTTGAAGAAAACATATTAATATCTGCTGATAAAATATGGGATCAATTAGCTACTACATCAAAATTTAATTATATCAATTTCAAATCTATATATTGCGATGATAATCCTGTTAATCTTGAAATCGGAATCGGTAACGGTGAATTTTTAGCTCATATCGGAAGCAGTAACCCTCATGAAAATTTTCTTGGATTAGAAGTTTTTAAAGAAGTGTTTCTAAAAGCTGCATCTAAAATAAGAAAGCAAGAACTAAAGAACTGTAGAGTTGTCCAATTTGATACAGCACTTATTGTTAGATTGATAGAAGATAATTATCTAAATTCTATATATGTAAACTTTCCTGATCCATGGCCTAAGAAAGCACATAAAAAAAGAAGATTGCTTAAAACTCATTTTATCGATCAATTAGCAAGCAAATTAAAAATCGGTGGAACGCTTTATATCGCTACTGATCATGATGATTATGCAGCAGAAATTGCTGAAAACATCGTTGATGCAAAACAGCTTAAATCTGAGTATGATTCTGTATATGTTAGAAATATTACAGATTATTTTCATACCAAATATTATAGAAAATTTGTATCAACTGATGGGGCTTACTTCTTTAAATATAAGCGTATATAATAGTAGAATAAATTTAATAGATAAAGTAACAGATTTAGTTTTTAAAATTAAGTTTGTATATGTTATAAAATAGTTAACAATGTAAAAAGGTTTAGTTATTAAAACCTATGTACACAGAAATAGAATAAAGAGAGAGATGTAAAAGTGGCTTACTTTTTTAAGTCTAGTTGTATAGTAAAAATATGAGAGATAGATAATGATTAAAAAAATATTGTTGATGTTAGCTGTAATAATAATTCCATTCAACTTAGCATTTGCAGACAATATATCGAAAGCATACGAAATAAATATTAAAGGTATCATCACAAACGGTACATACGACTATATAAAATCTACAATTGACAACGCATCAAAAGATAACTCATCAATGGTTATCATAAAACTTAATACTCCTGGTGGATTGCTTGATTCTACAAGAGAGATTGTTACATCAATTCTATCATCAACTGTTCCTGTTGTTGTGTATGTTGCACCAGCTGGAGCAAGAGCCGCATCGGCTGGAGCGTTTATTCTACTCGCTGCTGACTACGCTATTATGGAAGACGGAACAAATGTTGGTGCTGCTCATCCTGTGTCATCGTCTGGTGGAGATATCGAAGGTGATATGCAGGAGAAAGTTGTTAATGATACTGTTGCATTGATGAAATCTATCGCTGAAAAAAGAGGCAGAAATATTGATGTTGCAACTAGTATGGTTGTAGACTCTAAAAGTTTTACAGCTTCTGAAGCGTTAAAAAATAAAGTTATAGATAATGTAATAGTAGATGGAATGTATATTGAAAGTATCAAAAAACATTTTAACATAACAACCGATATCGAAATTATTAAAGTTGAAATGACAACGTTACAAAAATTTATATCATTTCTAGCTAACCCAAATATATTGGTAGCACTATTCTTCTTCGGTATATTAATGATAGGTTTAGAACTAAAAGCCCCTGGGACATTTGTATTTTTAGGGATAGGTGCTGCATCATTAATTCTATTCGCTGTTGGATCAAACATTATATCAATAAACATATTCGGATTACTTCTAATGATTTTTGGAGTTTTTCTACTCGTCTTAGAACTGTTTATCGTATCATTTGGAGTGTTATCAATAGCTGCTATCGTATCTATGGTTGCAGGATTATTGATGTTATTTGATGGAGAAAATAATATGGGAATATCTGTATCTTATCTATTAATATTCTTTATTATCGGAAGTTTTGCAGCAATCGTGTTACTTATCGGAAGATTATTACTGTCTGATTTTAAACGTAAATCTGTATCAGGTGGAGATGCTTTAATTGATAAAAGTGGAGAAGTTTTAATGTTCGATACTGAAAAATCTAAAGGTAAAATGTTTATCAACGGTGAAATTTGGAATGTTATATCTGATGACAATAATATTGTTGAAGGTGATACAGTTATCGTAATCAGTAGAGATAACCTTACATTAAAGGTAAAGAAATAACAGATGAATCGTAGAACAGTATTTATTAAAGATCCTATCAACAAGCACTCAATACGTGTGTTAATGGCTGCGTATGAGAAAGCTTTTCCTGATGATGATTATTTTGTTACAGATTTTAAGACTGCTTACGATTTTGTATCAGATAATGATATCGCTATCTTCTCATCAGCCTCACGTTCAATAGACAAAAACATTGAACTTTCTGAAGCTTTAAAATTAAAAAGTAAGAATATAATATCTATGATAGGTGGCCCTCACGCATCTGCACGACCTAAATCACTTGTTGAAAGTTTTGATATAGTTGCAACTGGTGAAGGCGAACTGCTCATAGAGAAAGTTATTAACGATATCCATAACGATAATATCAACTACTCTATTATTGACGGTGAAAAAGTTCAAAACCTTGATGATTTCCACGTGTTCCCTCGTAAAAAAGTATCACTAGGACCTATTGAATTAATTCGGGGCTGCATATCAAAATGTACATACTGTCAAACTCCTAAACTTTTTCCTGGTGCATTAAGATATAGATCGGTTGATTTTATAGCAAACGAAATAGAGTTTGCACTAGGTAGAAAAGGATATGCAGAAGCTAGATTTATAGCGCCTGATGCATCATCATATTATTACGACAAAGGCGTTAATCTTGAGGCTATAGAGAACCTTTTATCTACTGTTAGAGGATTAATAAAAGATAATGGTAAAATATTTTTCGGCACTTTCCCATCAGAACTTGATCCAGCTGGCGTTACAAAAGAGCTTATAGATTTGATGGTGAGATATTGTGACAACAAATTAATCGTTATAGGCTTGCAATCTGCATCTGATAAAATGCAAAGGATTATGAAAAGACGTAGCGGTATTAAAGAAACTGAAAAAGCTATTGAGTTATTTCTTGATAATAAATTTGAAATTGTTGTTGATCTTATTTTTGGATTACCTCATGAAGATGAATTCACATATCAAGAAACTTTAAAATTTATAGATAAATGGTACGGAAAAATAACTATCCACGCTCACCCATACGATCCGTTACCTGGAAGCCTTTGGGAGAATGAAATCTCGACTACTGTGCCTGAAAACTTAATTAAAAAAATGAAATCGTTGCAAGGTATCGGTAAAGTTTTCGGAAACACAGTCTAAACTATTTATATCTATATATTTTCACATTACAAGCATTTCTATTAATGGCACTCTAACGCACATAACTCAAGCGATCCGTCCATTCAACTCTATTTACTATTTGCTATAATTAAACATATATACTAAAATATAGACTTATTACGGTATGGAGAATTTAATGAAAAAACTCAACACGATAGCTATAGCTATACTTATATTAATATTTATTTCAATTAATCTTTATGCAAAAGATAATAACAGTGCTAAAGTGAAAGTCGATATTGCTGATCCAAAAGTTAAAGAGAAGATTTTTAAAGCTAATAATTTCATCGGCTATAAAGGCGATATCACTATAAAAGTTGAAAGGTACGAACTTGGTTACGGTGGAAGGGATCATGGCAGAAAAAATGTTGGAATAACATATAAAGCATATATAGATATGACATCTACCGATAATCAAAAAGTGATATTCTATAAATCTGCTCATGCACCACAACTTGAATACACTCTAATCAATGGTAAATTGAAAGTTATTCATAACGGTCAAAATATTACTAAAATCATCAAAACACATAAAAACTTTTTCACTACATACCAATTATATAAATATCCGTACGGAATGATATCGGACATGTTAACTGCAGAAGATTTCTACGCTAAATTTAAAGGATATTATGCTCTCTTTGGTGAAATTGATTTAACGGCAACTATTAGAAATTATTACGAGATGTCTACTTCAAAAACCGATTATTTTGTAGTGTTAGATGTAAATGATAAATATAAAATAACTGGATTATCGATAGAAGATAATAGCGATTTTTATACATGGAAAAATAATGTACCATACGCAATAGCCTGCTCTCGTATGACAGAAGGTATAACAACAATTTTTTTAGATGAAAAAGGATGGGTAAAAAAATAACATATTATGAGTAACTTACAGATGAAAGATATACTTCTAAAAAAAGTTGAAAAATATAGTAACAAAGATGAACACGAAAAAATCATATCTACAATTTTAAATTTTCCAAGATATGAAAACGACTATGAACTCTCAGGACAGTTAGCTCGTGCATACAATAATAATAAACAGTACGATAAAGCTATCGATACTTTAGAGATGTTTAAAGAGCAAGGCATAACAGATCCTATGTGGGTTTACAGGCTTGCATACTCATACTGCATCGGCAAAAGAGAGTATGCTAAAGCACAAACATATATTGAAAATATTTTAAATAATGCTCCAAGTGATAAAGTTGATGAAGAAGTGTACATTGATTTATCAGATTTCTTAATAGATTGTTTAGAGAATAATTCGGCTAATTTATCTTTCAAAGAACGTGTAGAAAATTTTTGGAATTGGTTTACTGAAAATGAAGAAAAACTTTCAAATATGATAGACAACATTAAAAATAAAACTGTTGCAAACTCTGATGAAATTACTGATTTTGTAAGAGCTGGTGTATCTTTAATATCTGATGAACTTAATTTTAATTTTGGTGGAGATTATGAATTTGGATTTTCTTGTCAAAAGAAACAATATATATTTTATATCACACCTTATCTAGTATCTAAACTGCCTAGCCAGTTTAAAGATAAATGGAAGTTTACACCGTTTCAAATAGGACAAAGTGATGGCTTTTCTATGAACCTTCCAGATGTAAATAAACCTATTCATATCTCTGATATATTTGTTGCAGTGGATTATGGTAGTGAGATAAATCAGACTGGTTTTAACTTACTATTATATAATGAACACATATCTAAACTAGATGACAATATCGCTTATGAAACTTTTTTCATTATGACAAATTTTGCTATTGGTGAAGCTACAAGTTCTATTTATATTAACAAGCTCGTAACTAGCGAAGAGAAACTTGATCATATGATACCGCTTACCGATCTTAAACAAAATATAAGTGACAAACTTAAAGAGAGTGATAGAAAACTTTTTTTAAATCCTAAAGATAGATTTATTACATTCAAAATGGAAATTGAACATGATGACAAATCTCCATTAAGATATGAGGTGAATTTTGGCACAACTGCATTTCATGAACTACAAAATGCTTATTATGCTAAAAATAATAAACTCAATCTCGCTCTATTAAAAATGGGTGTGTTTGCTGGATTTATTATTATGCAAGATAATGAAGGTATAAACGAAAAAACTTTATTAAATGCTCAAAAAATTACCGATGAAATAGTGGCAAGTGGTACAACTATTAATATCGGTAGATCAATAGGTGCATTTATCTATATAGACTTTATCATTTATGATATGAAAGATTTTTTCACGAAATCAACTGCAATATTTAAAAAATATCCTTATAAATTTCATCTATCATATTTTAGATACAACAGTGAGATTATCCACTATAATCAGTTGTAAAAATTGATATTTTTACCTATTATTAAAATATATTTATTAAATAACTAACTGTAATTAAATTAATCTATAACTGTTATGATCGTTCTCAAATTTTAAACCGTATACCGATATTATCACTCTGTCATAAATTACAAAAAAGAATATTTTATAAAAATATAACTATAGTACCGTAATTAAAATAATGATTTCAAGGGGAGAAATGAAATGAGAAAAGTGATTTTAGATAAAGTGGATAAACTTTATGATGATGATAAACATAAAGAGATCATATCAACAATTACAAACTTTGCAGGGTATGATAAAGACTATGAACTATCAGGACAGTTAGCCGTAGCATATAATAATACTGATGATTATAGCAAAGCTATCATAACTTTAGAATCATTCACAAAAGAGGGTGTCAATGATCCTAAATGGGTTTACAGACTTGCATATGCTTGTTGTGAAGGAACTAAAGAGTATGCTAAAGTTCAAAAATATATTGAAAATATATTAACCGATATTCCTGAAGATAAAGCTGATGAAGAGGTGTATAAAGATTTATCTAACTACCTAGTTGATTGCTTAATTAATGACGTAAACAATATCTCATTCAAAAAACGTGTAGAGAATTTTTGGATATGGTTTACTGAAAATGAAGAGAAACTTTCTGATATGTTAACTAAAATGAAAGCTCATGATAAATCTATAGATCCTGCCTCAATTACCGATTTTGCAAACGAAGGCATATCTTTAATATCTGAGAATATCTACTTTAATTTAGGTGGCAATTTTGAATTTACATTTACTTGTGAAGGCAACTCATATTTATTCTATCTAACACCTTATATCGTATCACAAATGCCTGAAAAGTTTAAAGAGAAATGGACATTCACACCGTTTATGCAAGGCGATAAATCTGATGGTTTTATGCTCAAAATAAAAGATATCGATGTTGCTATATCTGATATGCTTGTGGCTGTTGATTACGAAAGCGACAACGGTGATTTTAATATCAAATTTTATAATGAACACGTTTGTAAATTAGATGATAGTGACGCATATCACATTTTCTTTCTAATGATGGATATGGTTACTGGTGAAGCGGTCAGCAATCTATATATCGGTACTGTAGATAAAAGCGATACAAAACTTGATGGCATGATACCACTCTCTGACCTTAAACAACATATAATTGATTCCTTAGAAAAAGATGAGAAACAATATTTTGACAATCCTCAAGAAAGACATACATCATTCGAAATTGAGCTAGATGATGATGAGTATTCTCCTTATAGATATGATGTTACTTTTGGCACAACTTCATATCAATCTCTACTGAGCAGTTACTACATTAATGATAACGATATAAATCTGCAACTATTAAAAATGGGAGCTGTGGCTGGATTTCTTATTCTTATAAATGAAGAAGGTTTAGAGCTAGGTGAAGCTTTAGCTCATGCACAAAATGTTTCTGATAAAATAGCGAGTAATACATCATCTATTGAACTTGGAAGATCAATCGGTAGTTATATCTATATAGATTTTATCACCTACGATATAAAAGAGTTTTTAGAAAAAACACCAGAGCTACTCAAAGATTATCCTTGTAGCTTTACGTTCTCATACTTTAAACCATTTAGTGAAACTATAGATTTATAGTAGATTAGAAAAGTTTTTTACAAATCAAATTATAAAAATAGCAGTATGGTAGATAAACTACTGTACTGCTTTTTAAATATATCAAGCTAAATTTATGTAATCATACTGAATAAATTATATTTTTAAACATATTAAAATGAAATATATCTAACTAATACACATTGTTCACAAATAAATATATCAATCATTTAGTAGGTTTTTTTAGAGCTTTATTTCCTATTAATCTCCACTTAGTTCCTCTAACAAATCTTTTATACATCTCTTTAAAAAATTTCCCATTGCTTTCTAAGTATGGCGATAACTCTTTTATTGAGTGATACATTCTATATGCTTTTAGTGGTGCATTTATATTTGTAAGTGTAGCGTATAGTTTCCAATATAAAGCCATAATCTCTAACAATTTTTCATGATTAAACTTTTTACTCTCTAAATTATATGCGATTATTTTTTTATACCAAGATATAGCCCACTCGCTTAACTCACCATTATAAGATAATACCTCACGTCTTGACTGGATTATTGCATGACGTTTTATATCATCATCAGTTGCAAACGGTAGCAGATCTTTTATAACTCTCTCTATCATTATCTTTCTTTCATTATAATGCAAAAATTTGTTTGATACAGAAGTCCTACTATTATGCTCTCTAAAAAGCAGATATTTATTATCTAGAAAAAACCATCTAGCACCTGCTTTATTTAATGTATAAAACAGATCATCATCTGAAACAATCTTAAACTCACCTGAATATGGTTTATCTATCCCGCTTAATATACTTCTTCTATATACCGTTGTTGGATGTAAAATTAATCTATCAAAAATTTCAGTTGCGTGTATATATTCATCATCATATGCCACTCTCGGTTCTGAGATATCATATGTGTAATCCTGCGTAAAGCCTTTCAGTTTTTTTGTTCTTGTAGCACAACCTGTAATATGTGGGTTCTCTTCAAGCACTTTAACAATCGCTTCAACTCGTATAGGTGATGACAGATCATCATGATCTTGCATCATAATATATTCACCGTTTGCTAAAGATAACGCCTTATTACTATTCTCTCCTATACCTAGATTTTTCTCATTATGATAAAGTTTTATTCGATCATCTTTATCTGCATAAAGTTTTAATATATCGTAACTATTATCAGTTGAACAGTCGTCTATAATAATTATCTCTAAATTTTTATATGTTTGATCTATCACAGATTGCAATGTTTCTTCTATAAATCTTGCCCCATTATAAGTTGGAAGAATAACTGATACGAGTGGAGTTGTATTTTGACCATCAATAACTTTTTGCATTTACGTACATACCTTTTAATTTATAATTCTACCACTGGACTTAACAAACAACTTATAACGGTTGCAATGTTAAATATCCGTAGAGATGATTTTAATTATTCGTCAATATATTAAATGTTCAGTTAATTAATATATTTGTATACGAACAATAAGAATGTCATTATTACTATACATATCTTTTAGTTTTTTATCAACTCTTTGTACTATAATTGATATCGTATTTGAACAAAATATATTATGTGATTTCTTCCCATAACTTATAATATAATCTCATCAATACATATCTAACCATTATAACTTTTACTGGTTTACAATACTCAAATATTAAGATATCCTATACTATTACAAGCATAGATGTGACGTAATAGCTTGAGTAAAATATCGTTATGTGATAGTAATATATGTTACTGCATAAGGAATAATTATAGAGGTACTGGTTTTATTAATATGGAAATTTTAAAAGAATTACAAGAATTCCCTACTATTTTTACATTTAAAATTATAGGCGTAAACAATGAAGCATTTCTTGATGGGTGTAAAAAGATTTTTGATATGCCTGACCGTGAAGTTACAACTACTGTCATTGAAGGCACTACATCAAAATATATCTCATTATCAATCACAACTATTCTTCTAACTTTTGAAGAGTTGGAAGGAATATATAAAGCTATTGAAAAAGTTGAAGGGGTTAAATTCTGTGTTTAAAAAAACAATATACTGTTTCTCAATTTTTATATTAATGAATTTATTTGCGAACATACTTGTTCATAAAAAAGTTTATGCATCAAGTTGGGTAACTTTTAATAATACAGTAGCATATTATCTTGAAGGTGCTGAAAATAATAATATCACTTACGATATGGGACTCACTGTTGGACTGCAACCATTAAACTATCTTGCTTTTACAATCGACGGATCTACAACCGTGACTAATAATGATTGGAGAGTTAGTCGATTTTCATTCAATATTGTGTCTGTTGGAAAAATTAAACCAAATTCTTTAGATTATTATCCATATATAGGTATCGGTTTCGGTGTGATATATGCACAAGAATCTATCACAATGGATAACTCTTATGAACGATTTAATGCATCTGGAATAGGCTTCAATATGCCTGTTATGGCTGGAATTCATTTTAGTCTGCAACGTGTAATGCTGACTGTAGATATCAGATATGTATACTCTACTGCTGAGCTAAATTATAAATACTCTAAACATAAATATGAAAAAGATTACGGTGGATTTACAGGATCAATCGGAATAGGTTATATATTTTAACAACTGATTTAATTTGAGTTAGATTAGTTTTGTGGTTTGTGGTTTGTGGTTTTATATTTGTGGTTTGTATTTTGATGTTTATATTTTATAACTTGTAGCTTGTAGCTTGTAGTTTATAGTTTGTAATTTATACTTTATAACTTATAGTTTGGTAGTTTCAATTTGTAGTTTGAATTTTATATTTTATAACTTGTAGTTTGTAATTTATATTTTATAACTTATAATTTACAGTTTGATGTTTATAGTTTATCGCTTGGAGTTTGTAGTTTCAATTTGTAATTTATATTTCGCACTAATATATCTTAGAGATATTTTTTGTAATCCCAAATCATTAAATCAACACAGCACTTGTTAATATTGTACTAATATTATAGGTTGTAATATTAGTTAATATTTATCACCTATTAATTCGCATCATTAAATCTATACTGCAAAGATTCCAATATATGTGTTTTACCGATATCGGTATCGCCTGAAATATCTGCAATTGTTCTTGCTGTTTTAATCACTTTAGAGTATGCTCTTGCTGACAAATTATAACTCTTTAATGCTTTATATAAAATATCTTCAGCCTCAGTTGTTAACACACAAAATTTCTTTATATCCTTTTCACCCATATCTGAATTGAAATTTATATTAGTATCAACAAATCTTTCAATCTGTATCTCGTGTGCTTTCATCACTCGCTCTCTAATAATTTTAGAGCTCTCACCCTTTTTTAATGAGATAAGATCATCATGTGCAACTGAAGAAATATGAATGTGCATATCTATCCTATCTAACAGAGGCCCTGATAATTTTGCTCTATATCTATCGATTGCTGTTCTTGAACAGATACACTCTTTACTGCTATCGCCGTAATATCCACACGGACATGGGTTCATTGCACCTATCAACATAAAGTTTGCTGGATAGGTAACAGTTCTGCCTGCTCTTGCAATTGTTACTTCTCGATCTTCTAATGGCTGACGTAAAACTTCTAAAACATTTTTATCAAACTCAAGCATCTCATCGAGAAATAAAACACCTGCATTCGCAATCGATACCTGTCCTGGAGTAGCCTTACTTCCACCACCGATAATCGCAACATTACTCGCTGTATGGTGAGGAGATATAAACGGCCTCGTACACACTAAATCATTCTGTCTTTTTAATAATCCTGCTATTGAATGGATCTTAGTGGTCTCTAATGACTCGTTAAATGTTAAGGGAGGCAAAATTGATGGAACTCGTTTCGCCATCATCGTTTTACCAGATCCTGGTGAGCCTATCATAATAATATTATGCCTGCCTGCCGCTGCAATCTCTATCGCTCTGCAACCTGCAAATTGTCCTTTAACATCTTCAAAATCATGCTCGTAATCTATATCATAGCTATCCACTATCTCCATATCGCTACGTTGTGGAATTAATAATTTTTCATTTTTTAAATGGTGTATAATGTCTTGGAGATTATCTGAATGATAGATATTTATGTTATCTATAAATAGTGCTTCTTTAAGATTGCCTGAAGGTAAGATAACATTCTTAAAGCCGTTTTTTTTGCTGTATTCAACAATAGGCAGAACACCTGAAACTGATCTTAATTTTCCATCAAGAGATAGTTCACCTAAAATAACAGTGTCTTCAACCTCTTTATTATCTATATACCCAGCAGCAATTAGTAAGCCGATCGCTATTCCTAAATCAAAATGAGTTCCCTCTTTTCTGAAATCTGCTGGTGCTAAATTGATTACAATAGGTTTTCCAAATAAATTATATCCTAGGTTTTTGAGTGCTGAACGCACACGCTCACGACTCTCTTTAACAGAGTTTTCAACAAGTCCTACAATAGAAAATTGAGGCATTCCTTGATTTGAAATATCAACTTCTATATCTACCTTTAATGAATCTATACCTAGTAGGTAAGATGAGTTAACTTTTCCAAACAACTGCTGTGCCCCCAAAAGATCTTATCTACAACTTGATCTACCTTTAATCTATCTATGACTTGCACATAACATGAATTAACTTTTCAAACAACTTTTACTACACAAAAATTTTATATAATACATTAGCCATCTACTACCAATACATAACATGAATTAACTTTTCAAACAATTTTTACTTCACAAATATCGTATATAATACATTAGCCATATACTACCAATACATAACATGAATTAACTTTTCAAACAACTTTTACTTCACAAATATCGTATATAACACATTAATCACATACTACCAATACATAACATGAATTAGCTTTTCAAACAATTTTTACTTCACAAAAATCGTATATAATACCTTAACCATATACTACCAATACATAACATGAATTAACTTTTCAAACAACTTTTACTATCCCAAAAAATATTACGCATACATATTGATATAGTTACTTTACAATATTTAATTGAGATATTGCTCGTTCTATTTTTCAACTATTTCATTAAAAAATAAAATCTTGTACCATTATTTGTTTCAATTAATGTGTCTAGTCCTGTACCTTCAACTAATTTATCTAGAAATTTTTTCTTCTCTTTATATTCATAAAGCTCTAGTTTATCATTTTCTAACTCGATCTTCATATCAACAAATGCATCGTTATATGAACCTAGATTATCAATTAACTTTAATTTCTCTGCCATGTTACCTGTAAAAATTCTGCCGTCTGCAATCTCTTTCACAACATCAACTTGTAGGTTTCTTCTTGATGCAACAGCATTAACAAATTGTTCGTACATATCGTTTATAACTTCCATCATCAACGCTGTTTCCTCTTCTGTCATCGTTTTATCTGGATTACCGATATCTTTAAATTTACCACTTTTTAACACGACACTCTTTATACCGATCTTATCAAAAAGCTCTTCCATATTCACAAGGCTCATAATAACTCCGATCGAACCTGTGATAGTTGTTGGCATTGCATAAATTTTATCAGCTCCTAAAGCAATAAGATATCCGCCTGATGCTGCAACTGAATCCATCGCTATATACACAGGTTTTTCTATCGTCATAATATAATTATAAATATTAAACGATGGAGTGATCGCACCACCTGGTGAGTTCACCTTAATAATGATACCTTTAACTTTTTCACTTTTCACAAGTTTATCTATTTTCGCAATAAATATATCACTCTCAAGTATCTGTCCACTAAAATCTATAGTAGCTATAACATCTTTATCTATCATATCTTCAGGTGTTATTTCTATACCTAATATAGTAAACAAATTCTGAAATATAAAAACTACAGCCAATAAAATAATTAACCCTTTAACAACTCTTCTGAACATTTATACACCCTTTTTAGATAATAATTTTAACGCAAAAAAAAGCACCTTGAGGTGCCTTTATAATTTATAAGATCTACTTCTCTTCAAATTTATCTTTCAGTATCGAACCGAATGAGAAGCCACTATCACTTACTGTAAGCTTCTTCATATACTCTTTCGTATCCTTAACTTCCGCATCTTGTAAATATCTTTTTATTGATAATGTGATTAATCTGTTTTTAAAATCAACTTTAAAAACTTGTGCAGTAATCATCTCTCCTTCTTTATATTTATCAAATGAAGGACGTGCTGGATCTAAATCTTGAGCTGATAGAAAACCTTTAAGCTTCATAGCTAACTCTACTTCAATTCCTGTTTTGCTAATTGTTACTATAGGAGCTGTTACAACCTTACCTTGTGGGAAAAGTTTTCCAACATCTGCCCATGGATTATCTTCAAGATGTTTAACACTTAAACTTATTCTCTCCCTCTCTTCATCCACTCTCATAATTTTTGCTTCGATTTCATCGCCAATTTTATAAAGATCGTTAATATTACCGATCTTCTCATCCCATGAAACATCACTATTTCTTATAAGACCATCAATAATTGAACCGAAATCTAAAAAGATACCAAAATCTGTGATTGATTTAACTGTACCTTTAACAATAGATCCCTCTGGATGATCTTTAGCAATACTCTTCCATGGATTATCATGCATAGCTTTAAGAGATAAAATAACTTTATTGTTAGCTTCATCGTAACCGATAACTCTACACTCAACTCTATCTTTTACTGAAATCTGATTTCTTGCATTCTTTAACCAACTGATCTCTTCATAAGAAATCAATCCATCAACATGATTATCAAGCTCTACAACATAACCACTTCGCTTTCTTGTTACTACTGTTCCTGAAATAGTTGCATCTATTGGAGCTGTTTCTTTCACTGCTTCCCAAGGATTTGTTGTCAACTGTTTCATTCCTAAAGTTATCTTCATAAGATCTTCTTTTACATCAGTGATAACAGCCTCAACTGTATCTCCAACTTCAAGATATTTAGCTACATCATGAATTCTTTGCCATGCAATATCATTCTTATGCAGAAAGCCATCAATACCACCTAGATCAATAAATGCACCGTAAACTTTTATAACTTTTACAGTACCCTTAACTTTATCACCTACTTTTAAACCTGCAAAAACTTCTGCTTTCTTCTGATCTTTCTCTATCTTCAAATAGTTTCGTGGTGAAACTAATATTGATTTACGCTTGCCTTCACCAAATTTTAATATAGACGCTTTATAAGTTGTGCCGATTATCTTCTTATCACTATCAACCTTTTCTGCCTCAATATGAGTTAATGGAATAAACGCATCAATATCGCCAACTTTACCGATATAACCTTTATCAACTTTGCCTGTGATCTTAACAGATACTGCAGAACCTATACCCTCAACTTTTAAAGCATCCCATGCTGAATCAGAATCAGCTGGTGATTTTGATAACTTAACATAAGAGCCTCCGAAAAAAGATATTACTGTAAGCTCTACTGCATCATCAACATTTATAGTATCAAACTCTGATCTATCTACGATACCCTCTGTTTTATATCCAAAGTCTACAATTACACTATCAGAAGAAACTTTTACAACTACCCCTTTTATAAGGTCTCCACGCGTTGGTTGACGAAGTGACTCACTTATCAGTGTCTCAAAATCTTCCATACCTTCAAAATTGATATCATCTTGACTCATATTAACAAACCTCTGTAAATTCTATAAGAACATTATTTCTAAATTTATAATTTATAATTAAAGACTAACTAATCCGATATACCGAAAGAACTGTATATACGATCTCGTACAGCATAAACAAATTCATTAGGGGTTGAAGCACCAGCCGTTAAGCCGATAAGATCACTCTCTTTCAATAATGAAAGATCAAGTTCCTCTGGAATTTCTATATGTTGAGTTCTACTACATAGCTCACTACATATTTCATATAGTCTACGTGTATTAGCTGAATTTTTACCACCGACTACTATTACAATATCTGCACGTGATGCTAAATCTAACGCATCTTCTTGACGATTCTGTGTCGCAGAGCAAATCGTATCTGACACATCAAGTCTATCACACTTTTTTCCTAATTTAAAGGACAAATCTTTAAACAATTCTTTATTTTGGGTTGTCTGAGACATAATACCGTAATGTTTGCCATATCCTATCTCTTCTAGCCCTGCAATATCAGATATAATCTTATACTCAGAACTTACATAGCTGACTATAGAAAGAACCTCTGGATGATCCTTTTCTCCATATATCACTAAAAGATCTACATCATTAGATAACCGCTCTGCCTCTTTTTGTGCTGTTAACACAAATGGACACGTCGCATCAATTAACTTTGATGATCTTGACTCTATCTCTACTATATCCTCGCGTGTTGCTCCATGTGAGCGTACAATAACTGTATCTGTATCTTTAATATCATCTAGCTTAGATAGAACTTCTACGCCATCTAATCGTAACTTTTCAACAACTTGTGGATTGTGGATTATAGGACCGTAAGTCTTAACCGATTCCTCTGAAACTGTCGCCTCTGATACTATATCTATCGCTCGCTTTACACCAAAACAACAACCTGAATGTTTAGCTATCTCTACTTTCATCTATCCTCTTTTCTCAACAATAAGCTTACCTATTTCAAATATAACTTCATCTAATGTTAATGCCGTTGTATCAAGTGCATGTGAATCATCTGATTTGACAAGTGGTGCAATATCTCTATTTGAATCGACATCATCACGTTTTATTATATCAGCTAAAATTTCATCATAGCTTTTATCTGTAACACCTTGAACCTCTGCATATCTTCTTTTTGCTCGCTCTTCAACTGATGCTGTTAGAAAAATCTTCACATCAGCGTTAGGCAACACAACCGTTGTTATATCACGACCTTCCATTATTATATCATTAGATGATGCGATAATCTGTTGCTTAACTGTTAATATCTTTCTTATTAATTCATCCGATGATACCGTTGATACAATCGCAGTTATTTCACTGCTTCTTATTATATCCGTTACATCTTCAACTTCTTCGTAACTCTTTAACGATAACTTGCTACCGTTATCTGAAAATATAAACTCAACACTTTCTAAAATATCTAAAAGTTTATCTCTATCAAACTTTAATGATAAATATGCAACAGAACGATACATAGCACCTGTATCTAAATACATTAGATTATTGTCTATAGCAACTCTCTTGCAAACTGTACTTTTACCAGAACCTGCTGGACCATCTACTGCAACTTGCATATATTATCACACTTCCTCTAAACTTATTATATCAACTATAAACTCAGGATATGACACATTTAGACAATCAATATCATCTAACAATATATCTATACCAAACTTTTTAGCTAATATTATATTTATCATCGCAATACGATGATCATGATACGATTTAAGTTTCGCACCTTTATTAATTTTCTCTAAAGGATATATCTTCATACCATCATCAAACTCTTCAATCTTTGCACCTAACGCTTTAAAATTTGAAACGATTGCTGATATTCTATCACTCTCTTTAACTCTTAACTCTTTCGCATTTCTAATCTCAACTGGAGCTTCACTAAATAATGCAGATACTGCTAATACTGGAATTTCATCTATCATATTAGCTATAATATCACCAGTTACCGATCCACCTTTTAATTTCTGATGCTTAATTCTGATATCACCATACGGTTCAAACGCATCATCTTTCATATCAATATCAATAACTAATCCAAGCGATTTCAGAACCGTCAATAAGCCTGTTCTAGTTTTATTTAATCCAACATCTTTTACCGTAATATCTGATCCTTCAAAAATCAATGCTAACGCAATATAATACGCTGCTGATGAAAAATCACCAGGCACTGTAAAACTTTGTGCAGATAAACTATCCACCCCTTTCACAGAAATATCATTTCCATCAACTTTCAGATCAGCTCCAAATCTTTTTAACATATTCTCTGTATGATCTCTTGTTACAACTTTTTCAATGTATGTTGTTTCACCTTCAAGTTGTAGACCTGCAAGCAACACAGCTGATTTAACTTGTGCAGAATTAACTTCTGACTCAATTTTTGTTGAAAACATTTTTGATGGATGAATTGTCATAGGTAGAAAATTGTTATCAACTCTTGCTCTAATATCTGCACCCATCATAGATAACGGTTTTATAACTCGACCCATCGGACGTTTAATTAATGACGCATCACCTGTTAATATTGATGTATATTTTGATGGTGATAAAACCCCTGCTAACAATCTTGTTGTTGTGCCTGAATTCATACAATTGATAACATTTAACGGTTCTTTGAATTTTTTATATCCATCACTACGAACTGTAAATCTTGTGATTTCATTCATCACATCAACACCCATAAACTCAAACGCATTTAATGTTGCAAGAGTATCTGTTGATAGTAACGGTTTATTAATTAAAGTTACACCCTCTGCCATTGAACCTAATATCAACGCTCTATGTGTGATAGATTTATCTGATGGGACTTCTATCTCACCTATAAATTTTACTGCCTTTTCAAATGTAATCATTAATCCTTCCGTTTAGTTCAAACTGCTTCTTATATTTCGTATCTCTTCTATCGACTTCTCTATTGATTTAGAATCATCTTTATCTATCATATTTCGCCACTTAGAAATTACTGCTTGAAGTGAATCAAGTGACTCTATAATATTACTCTTATTATTAAGAAGTATATCTCGCCACATAACAGGATCGCTCGCTGCAATCCTTGTGAAATCCTTAAACCCACCGCCAACATATGCGAAACTATCGTTACTGTGCTCTCTTATAAAATCTATAAGTGAGAACGCTATAACATGAGGTATATGACTTATATCTGCCAATATCTTATCGTGTAAATCGTATCTCATCACATCAACATTCATACCGATTAAAGTATGTAAATCTATCAACTGTTTTAAATTATCAAGATCCACAGACTCTATCATTATATGTTTTGCGTTTATTAAAATATCTTTATCTGAATTTATAAAACCTGAACTCTCTTTACCTGTGATCGGATGCCCACCTATAAAATTTAAATCAAGTTTTGTGGCTAAATCACAGACGCTACCTTTAGTACTCGCTGCATCTGTAATCAACGTAGTAACACCTTTATCTGATAAAAGTTGTAACATTTTCAATGTTTCACTAATCGGCAAAGCAAGATATATCAGATCGTACTCGTAACCTAGCAACACATCTATATCATCTGTTACTAGATCAAAAATATCGCTAACTATCGCACTCTCTAATGCAGATTTACTAATATCATAACCGTTAAGTTTAATACCTTTACTGCTGAAAGCTTTAGATAGAGAGCCACCTATCAAACCTAAACCAATTACAGCGATATTTTTGATCGGTGTCTTTAGATTACTATGCAACTGTTTTTCCAACAGCTGGAGCTATAACACGTAATTTTTTCATCACTTCATCGTACTGATCTAAATCTAACGATTGATCGCCATCTGATAATGCTTCAACTGGATTTGGGTGAACTTCTATCATCACTCCATCAGCTCCTGCTGCAACTGATGCTAACGACATCGGAGCTATACACTCCTTAACACCTGTTCCATGACTTGGATCTACTATTATAGGAAAATGTGATGCATTTTTTATTAAAGGAACAACCGATAAATCTAATGTGTTTCTAGTTGTTGTTTCAAATGTTTTAATCCCTCTTTCACAGAAAATAATGCTGTCATTACCCTCTTTAGCTATATGCTCTGCTGCCAAAAGAAAATCATTAAATGTTGCTGCCATTCCTCTTTTTAATAAAACTGGTTTAGGCTGAGCACCTACCTCTTTTAATAATCTAAAGTTCTGCATGTTTCTTGCACCGATCTGAATTATATCTGCATACTCTGAAACTATCGGTAGATCTCTTGGATCTGTAAGTTCTGTTACCATTAACATATTGAACTCATCAGCAGCCTTACGCATATATTTTAACGCCTCTTCTCCCATACCTGAAAAAGCATATGGAGATGTGCGGGGTTTAAATGCTCCACCTCTTAAAATCTTAGCACCGTTCGATGATACTCGCTCTGCAACAAGTCGCATCTGCTCGTAACTTTCAACAGAACAAGGACCTGCCATTATCGCTAATTCATCTCCACCGATTTTGACACCTTTAACTTCAATTATAGTATCTTCAGCCTTGAACTCTCTACTGATAAATTTGTATGGCTTTAATATCGGGATTACTGACTCAACACCTGGGATAGACATAACTGGTTTATCTCTCAACGTATCTTCATCACCTATCGCACCGATAATCGTTCTGTCGCTTCCTTCTGATATATGCAATGTGTAACCGAAATCGATTAACTTACTCTTTATATTATCAACCTCTTCTACGGTTGCTCCTGGTTTTACAACTATAATCATATCAATCTCCTAATATCTCTATTTATTTTTTTTTCGAACTTTTTACATATATCACAAACTTCTATATCTTCTTTAACTTATCTAAAACAATACTCTACAAATATTATAAACCCTAACACTCCACCAACTTTTACACAAACATCAAGTTTATAAGATGTTACAACTCAATAAAATATTACAACCCTAAAACTATCTTTAACTTATCTATTAATATACTGTTCTCACTCTCTGTTCCTATTGAAACACGGATATAACTTGTTAACTTAGGGTGTCCCAAAAATCTTACAATTACTCCGAGTTTTAATAGATCCTCGAAAACTTTTTTCCCGTCACCAACATCTATCAGAAGAAAGTTCGCCTCTGTATTAATATATTTTAATCCTAATTTTTCACAACTTTTATATATAAACTGTTTGCCAGCTAAATTACTTTTTATAACTTTATCTAAGAACGCTTTATCTGATAATGAAGCCTCTGCCATAACTTGCGATGCCATGTTAACATTGAACGGTTGTCTAACCTGATTCAACATCGCTATGCACTCTTTATTTGCGATTATATAACCACATCGCATTGATGCTAAACCGTACGCTTTTGAAAAAGTTTTAAGCGATATTAAATTCTTATATTTTTTCATCAAGCCTATTGTATCAATCTGTCTGCTCTCTTCTTGATACTCTTTATACGCTTCATCTAATGCTACGATTACCGTTGACGGAACTTTGTTCATAAAATCTATAAATTCTTTCTCACCAAAATCTATACCTGTTGGATTATTCGGATTTGCTAGAAATATAAATCTGCTCTTATCTGTTATTGATGACAAAATATTATCAAAATTAAATGATAAATCATCATTACAATCAATCCACTTGCAATCACTCTTCATAGCTTTAGCTATTAGATAATACTCTCCAAATGACGGTGACGGAGATAACACCTCATCACACTCTTTCAAAAAAGCGATGTACAATAACTGAATAATTTCATCTGATCCTGCACCTATTAAAATGTTATCCATATCAACTTTATGAAACTCTGCAAGTTTCTTGCGTAGATAATATGAGTCACCTATCGGATATCTTGAAATATCTGGTAGAAAACTTTTTAACGCCTCTATCGCTTTATCACTGCACCCTAATGGATTTTCGTTTGATGCAAGCTTTATAACATTCTCTATGCCTAACTCCCTTTGAACCTCTTTAATCGGTTTACCAGGTTGATATGGAGCAACTGACGCTCGCTCTTCTCCCAACAACTCTCTATAATTTATCATTTAAAAATCCTCTCACAATTACAAAAACATTAAACTATAACGACAACTAGAATATAACCAAATTACAACTATTCTAAAATACCTTTAGGGCTCAACTGTAATCAATGTCTAATTGTAACTAAATTACAACTAGAACTAGAAGACAGTTACAACCAAATTACAACTACTCTAAAATACCTTTAGGGTATGAACCCAATATTTTTACAAGTGGTAATTTTGATTTTAGTTTATCTATCACTTCGCAAATCTTACTATCATTTCTGTGTCCATCTATATCTACAAAAAATAGATATTCCCACGCTATGCGTTTTGATGGACGGGACTCAATCTTACTCATATTGACACCCACTTCATTAAAAACTTCTAAGGCACTATATAAAGTTCCTGACTGATGCATTACTGAAAACATCATAGATGTCTTATCCTCGCTCGTAGGCTCAACCATATCTTTACCGATTATTAAAAACCTTGTAAGGTTTGATGATGAATCTTGTATAGATCTCTCAACAACTTTTAGATTATAAATAACCTCGCAAAGTTTAGAGCCTATCGCAGCCACACTCTTATCACCTTGTGCTTTTAAGGCTGCCTTAGATGTTGAGTCTATCTCATAGATATCTACATTTGGAAAATTTTTATCAATATAATCTCTGCACTGTGCCAACGCTTGTGGGTGTGAATAGATACTCTTAATATCACTCTTATCACCTGTCATTGATAGTAGGTTATGATTTATCTCAACTAAAATTTCACCGACGATATTTACATCAGACTCAACAAATAAATCTATCGAATGATTTACAACACCTTCAACAGAATTCTCGATAGGTATAATCCCATAATTGAACCAACCTCTTTCAACACCCTGAAAAACATCTGCGATTTTATCAGTTGGCATAAGTTTAGCCGATGAACCAAAATGTTTTAATGCCGCAAGATTAGAGAATGTCCCTTCAGGTCCTAAATAGCCTATCTTCAAGTGATCTTCAAGTGATAATGATGCAGAAATAATCTCACGAAAAATAGGACGAATTGCAGATGTTGGAAACGCTCTTCCTTTATTTCTCTCCGTTAATCTCTCATAAATAGAACTCTCTCTTGATGGTACCCATACCGGAGAGTTACTACCTTTTTTAATATTGCCTACCGACTTAACATGTTCTGCTCTCTCATTTAAAAGATCAAGAATTTTGTCGTCTATCGCATCAATCATATTTCTATATTTATCTAATGAACTCATCTGTCAATATTAACAGATATTTAATTCATTTTCAATATTTAAGATTGTAAAAAGATAAAAGAAAATGTAGGATACATTCATAAATATTATTATTTGGGATAGGAATTAATGGATAAAAAGAAAATTGGCTATAAACTAGTCATGATAATCGACAAGAAAGAGAGAGAATATATGGTTCAACTGAAACCTAAGGCAAGATTCTCGACAACTCATGGTTTTATTGAACACGATCTTATAGCTGAACTTTTTGATGGCGATACTATAATGAGTAGTATGAGCCACACCTACAGAATTTATACACCAACGTATATTAACTATGTGATGAATATTAAACGACAAGCACAAATAATATACCCTAAAGATGCAGCCGCAATGCTGATGTGGGGAGATGTTGTTGCTGGACAAAAAGTTTTAGAATCAGGTGTCGGACAAGGTGCATTATCGATCGCAATACTTAGAACCTTAGCTGGACAAGGAAGTTTGACTTCTTATGAAATTAGAGATGATTTTGCTGAACAAGCTTCAAAAATTATTGAAACTTATTTCTGTGAAAAAGTTCCGAACCATACAATTGAAGTTCGTGATATTTATGAAGGGATCGACGGAGTATACGATAGAGTTTTATTAGATCTTCCTGAGCCTTGGCATATAATTAAACATTTTAAAGACTCGCTTGCAAACGGTGGAATAGTTGTTGCATATCTTCCAACTGTGCCACAAGTTGTTAAATATGTTGAAGAATTAAAAGAATCTGGAATGTTTTTTAATATCGATACATCAGAACTTATTAGAAGACCTTGGAATATTGAAGGACAATCTGTAAGACCTGCAACTTGGATATATAACCACTCTGCATTTCTGATCGTTGCTAGAAAAGTTACTAACTCATTTTAATTAATTAGATTAAATAATAGTGGTAGATTTTGAAATTAAACCTGCCACTATATTAATTTTAAACACCTAATTATAAGAACTTATCTGCAACACTTAATCGTAAAACTGCCGTAAAAATTAATCGTGAAAGTTTATCCACAACTATTAATCCACAAAAATTAATCGTGAAACAAACTGTCGCAAAACCTATCTATACATCATGCACACTTTTACTCTTATAATCCAATAACTTTATATAATCATCTAAACTATCTTTCTTGATACTGTTTGATTTTGGAATATCTAACACCTCTAACTCTTTTGAAAAATTCCAAAAATCTAAAAGGATCTTATCACCAACTTTAACATTATATGATGCTTTAACTTTTCTGCCATCAACAGATATAGTTCCTTCGGTTGCAGCTTCATTTGCAACAGTTCTACGCTTTATCAGTTGAGTGACTTTCATAAACTTATCTAATCGCATATTGTTTTCTCTTCACCTTAATATCTATAAATCTGCTACAAAATATAAATATGGTTTTTAAACCTTAATCTATTTTCTAATTATTACTGTTGACTCTCTACTTCTTTCTAACCAGTTTTTAAACACTAAGTTAAATTGTTTCTCCATAGCTTTTTCTGTGAGTGCAGCTCTTGTTTCATCACTGAAATTATATTTACCTTCCTTACTGACAAGATAGAATACACCCCATTTATTATTGATTTCAAATATTTCAGATATACTATCAACTTCAATTTCTTTTAATGCACCTTGCATCTCTTCACTTAAAAGCTCGTAATCCATGAACCCCATATAGCCACCATCAGAAGATGTTGCATCTGTTGAAAACTCTTTAGCTAACTCACTAAAATTATCGCCTGATTTAAATTGTTTAACAACTTTTGTAATATCTTTCTTACTGTCCATCAATATAATTCTTACTTCATATCTATCATATAAATTATAATCATCTGGATTAGAGTTTACTATATCAATTAAATCTTTATTCACAACTATTATCTTAGGCATTAATATCTGGTTTCTAACTCGTGAACTTAAAATCTCATTGCGTAACTGATATCTATATTTAGCCATCGTTAATCCCTCTTCTGAAAGAGATTTTTCTAGCTTATCTAATGTTAATTCGTTACGTGTGATAATCTCTAATATAACCTGATCAACTTCCATGTCGGATACAACTATACCCTCTCTTGATGCAGCAATCTCTACCACATATTGATCGATTAAATAAGTTACAACCTGTGAGATATACTCATTCATTGTAGATGTTCTAAGTTCTTCATCTTCAATATTAAGAATTTGTGTGTACTGTTTCTCATCTAAATTACGTGCATCGTAATCAGTGATAATCTTATTACCTACATGAGCCAATATTGTGTTAATTCTTTCTGCTTTTAATATATTTGGAGTAGTTATCAAGATTAAAAGAATTAACAATCTCAACATCTGCTTTCTCATATAATTCATCTACATACACCTCTAATCTATCTTGTTTTTTTCTTTGCTCAATAAACTCAATTATTTTTGGTTTAACTGTCACTAAGCGTTGTCTTCCGCCTGACTTAAACTCGCTTACATAAAAAATGTGATAACCACCAGTTTCTGATTTTAAAATCTTGCTATATTTATTAACCTTTAGTTTAAACACTGTATCAAATATATCTGAAACATCATTATCTTTTTCAATAAATCCGATATCACCACCATCAACTGCATCTGGTGAATCTGAAAACCTTTCTGCAACCTCACTAAAGGCAAAACCCTTAGCTAACTCTGCATACGCTTTCTCTATCTTTGCTAAATCAGCAGAATAAATATGGCTCACATGTGCTTTGTTTGGAGTTGTAAACTGTGCACGATTACTATTATAATAAGCTAATATCTCATTCTCAGTAACCGTTAAATTGTCTTTAGATATCTCGCTTATTAACGCCTCTATCTTCGACATATTATTAATATTTTTTATCATAGCAACATTGTCTGTATAATAAGAATCAGTGCCGATCTTTAAATCATACGCACCCTCAGGGGTACGAAGACTGTTTAATGACCTGTCTAACTCGGTATCAAAAAAAACAATCTCTAATCTGTTCGCTTCATTTAAAAGCAGATTATACTCAACAAACTTATCTACTAAAAAATTTAAAACTTCTGCATTTGAATATGATATTTCATCCATCTCGTTTATTGTAAGTTTACTAAATTCATATATATCTTTCTCGGAATACTTTTTACCCGATATCATCAACACAGGAGAATCAACATATATATCCTCGACATTTATTTTCTTATCAACTGCAAGATTATTTGATTTCTCACAACCATACAATGATGTAAGCAACGATACGAAAATAAATAAAACTGAAAAATATCTAAACATAAATTTATATTAACTCCTTTACTTGATAACGATTACGATAAAATTTCACCACTATATAAATTAATAAAAATATCCATTAATTGTCTAATACAGTTATCACCGACAACCGATAAATCTAATTCATACTCAGATTTAAATCTATACTTCATATTAGCAGTATTTAATTTATTTACAAGATTTTCATAAGAAACTTTTGTGTCTTTTGAAAATATAATCTTACCACTCCTCTCACCTATACTAATCTTCACTACACCCAATTTTGATGCTATCGTTTTGATAAGCATTATATTTGACAGGTTAATAACTTCAAGTGGTAGCTCGCCGTAACTTTCTACAAGCTCACGAAGAAGATTTGAAATAGATAATGGATCATCATATAACGAAAACTGCCTATAATAATCAAACCTTATTCTAGGGTTTTCTATATACGATACTGGTATAAAATATGGTAGCTGAGAAAGAATTTCACAATCTGTCAAATCCTCCATCCCAGAACTTCCTTTAAGCTCGTTCACTGCATCATCAATCATCTTAACATAAAGTTCGTAACCGATTTTCACAACAAATCCTGACTGATCTGCACCTAATATATCGCCTGCTCCACGCAACTGTAAATCATACATCGCAATCTTGAAACCACTACCCAAATCTGATAACTGCTCAACTATCGTTAATCGCTTACGTGCGATCTCTGTTAATGATGCGAAATTTTCTATAAGTAAATAACAGTAACCTCGTTCTGTCGATCTTCCAACTCTACCCTTTAATTGGTATAACTGTGATAAACCAAATGAACCCGCTTTATTTATTATTATAGTATTAACATTCGGAATATCTATACCGTTCTCAATTATCGTCGTTGATATTAATATATCTATTTCACCTAAATAAAACAGTTGTAAAAGTTTTTCTAACTCACTACTATTCATCTGTCCATGAGCTATGGCAATTGTCGCCTCTGGTACAATCGCTTTTATTTTATCGTGGATAGAAATTATATCAGATATTCTATTATGAAGAAAAAATACCTGTCCATCTCGTTTCAACTCTTTAATAATCGCCTCTTTAACATCATCATAATTATTTATGATAGACACAATTACTGGCAATCTATGCTCAGGTGGAGTTTCTATAATACTAATATCTCGTATGCCCGATAACGACAACTGTAAAGTTCTTGGGATAGGCGTTGCCGATAATGCTAAGGTATCAACATTACGTTTAAGTGCCGATAACTTCTCTTTATGGTTAACACCAAAACGCTGCTCTTCATCTATAACGAGCAATCCTAAATCTTTAAATATTACATCTTTTGATAGAAGTTTATGTGTGCCGATTATTATATCAATCTCACCATCTGCTAACTTCTTATAAATTATCTTGATCTCTGCTGCCGATCTAAACCTTGATATATAATCAACATTTGCAGCAAGCCCGCCGAACCTATTTTTAAATGTATCGTAATGTTGTTTCGCTAAAATTGTTGTAGGCACAAGAACTGCTACCTGCTTATCCGATATCACAGCCTTGCACGCAGCACGCATAGCAACCTCTGTTTTGCCAAATCCAACATCGCCACATACTAATCTTTCCATAGGGATTTCAGATTCCATATCACTATAGATATCCATGATAGCTGTCAACTGATCTTCAGTTTCATCGTACGGAAACGATCCCTCAAAATCAGATAGTATCACACCATCATCCATAAATGCATAACCTTTTTTAGCCTTGCGTTCTGCATATAATCTTAATAAATCGACTGCAACTTCTTTAGCTGATTTTTTTGCATGTTTCTTTAATTTTTGCCATGCAGATGTTTTTAATGAATTTATTCTCGGTGCTGAATTTCCTACTCCTATATATTTCTGCATCATAGAAATAGATTGTAATGGTACATATAATCTATCATCACCATCGTAAACTATCTCTAAAAAATCACCTTCAACTTCACCTAAAGTCATATGATTTAATCCACGATATACTCCTATACCATGATTGATATGAACAACATAATCGCCGTCTTCAAGATCAGATATTTTAGTGTTAAAAACATCTTTCTTCTTCTCTTTCTTTCGCTTGCGTTTAGCGTATCCAAAAATATCTAGATCTGTTACTAAAATAATTTTGTTAACTGTATCTATAAATCCGCCAGATATAGGCTCTCTATAAATATATATATCTTGGTTATCAGTCAGCGACATGTCAGTTATAATGCTTACTGGAATTTCATAATCTTTAATAAAATTTATAAAAAAATTGTAAAACTGTTCGCTATCAATACTAACTATAACTTTATATTGTTTATCTAAATACTCTTTTAATATTTTTACAGCTTCTGCTAATGAACTATAAATATTAACTTTCTCATAGATAAATTTTGATATTAAACTACTATAATTTAACGACTCACTATTTACACCCGATGAAACATCTGTTATCAAACTGTAATTACTAGTTGAAATTAATTTGTATGCTTCTGTATAATCTATAAAATTTCTTATAAGCTTGTGTGATAAACTATTGTCACCTAGTCTATCTTTGATACTGTACGATTCTCGCTCTAACGTTTCTCTAATATCTTGATCTAATATAAAAAACTCTGCGTCTTTAATATAATCAAATATCGTACCGCTCTCAATTGATAGTAACGGTTGCAACCAATGTGATCCTGCAAACTTTCCAAAACTGCTTGCTCGCTCATTATATTTTTCATACTCTGATAAACTTGATTGAAAATCTTCTGTTGATATTATCATCTCTGATGCTGGAAGTATTTTAAGCGTATCTATATCTTCTATCTTAGATTGAGCTTCATAATCGTATGAATAAATTTTTTCTATCTCATCATCAAAATATTCTAACCTGATCGGGTTGTTATGTCCTGATGGAAAAATATCAAGTATGTCACCTCGAGTTGTGTACTCTCCGATACCTGAAACAAACTCAACACGGACATAACCTAATAAATCAAGCGAACTCTCAAAACTGCTTTGAGGGATAATGCTCAATTTTTTAATCGTTACAACAGATGATGAAAATAGTTTAATTGATGGAACTTTTTTTAATATTGAGTATGGTGTTAAGATTGTTATATATTCATCTAGATTTATAAATTTATCTAAAGCTGATGCTCTCTTAGATAATATTTTAGGTAGAACTCTCGCCTCTTCAAACGGCTCTTGAGTCCATTCTGGAAAGTCTATAAATTTATCGAAACAGTTGAAAAGATTGACATCGGACGCAATAAGATCTGCTACCTTTTGATTAGGCACAATTATAACTGTTCGTTTACTCTTACTTCTTTTCAATACTTCAATAACTTTTGAAGAGCCCCAAGCGTTATGATAAGATTTAAGTAATGCTATTTTGAAAACCTTCCAAACATTATTTCATCAACTAAGCCACATATTATATGTGCAGCTAAAATATGGATCTCTTGAACTCGTGCTGTTATTTTGCTATCTGCTATAAAAATATTGTCACAGATACCTTTCATCTTGCCACCGTTACCACCTGTAAAACCGACAACTCTTGCACCTGTTTTTGCAGCCTTAGTTAAACCCCTAATCACATTTTCAGAATTTCCACTTGTTGAAAATCCCCATACGATATCGTTACTTGATACAAGTGCTGAAACCTGTTTCTCAAATATACTATCAAATGTGAAATCGTTTCCAACTGCTGTTAATAGCGATGTGTCTGTTGTTAATGCGATCGCTGGAAGTGGCGGTCTTTCCATTACAAAACGGTTCACAAACTCAGCTGCAATATGCTGAGAATCCCCAGCCGATCCACCATTACCAAACAGATATAGTTTACCACCACTAACAAATGATTTAGCGATCTCTGTTGAAAAATCTACTAACACATCTTGCTGAACCTCATCTGCTCTAAGTTTATTATGAACTTGAACCGACTCGTCTATTATTGAAGCTATATAATTTCTCATTGTTATCCTCATCTCAAAAAGAGTATCTAAATATATAAAAAGTATCTTAATATATTAAGCGTGTATTAATCTAAGAGCATATCTTAAATATATAAAATATACCGTAATCTAAAAAACATATTTTAATATATAAAGTATCCATAATCTAAATTCGTATCTTGTAATTCTACTATAACTCGAAAGCGTTTTCAATATGATTTATTTCATCACTATCTATTGATATAATATCGAACCTTGCAAGCCACTCACAACCCTTGTTTAGTAGATACCTGTTTGCTGTGTATATAATTTTTTTCTGCTTAATTAATGTTACGGCATCAACCCCTGATCCATAATTTTTTGACGACCTTGTCTTAACCTCAACAAAAACATACACACCATCAATCATTGCGATTATATCTATCTCACCCCTGTTTGATCTGTAATTTCTCTCGTTGATTTGATACCCTTTACTTATAAGATACGTAACAGCTTTATCTTCACCGTTATCACCTATAGTTTTTGTAGACATAATATTATCGCCTCGCTTATTTATACAGCAATCAAAACTTGCACTATCTTTGTGACCGATTATTTCCATGTAATACGATTATAACACTGCTTAATAATCAAAATTTCTTCAAAAAACTTAATCTATGTATAGGGAGAAATCCATACTTTTTGATTGCCTCTGTATGGATTTTTGTGCCGTAACCAAAATTTCTCTCAAACCCATACTCAGGATAAATCTTCGATAGATTAATCATTAACCTATCTCTATAAACTTTTGCTATAATTGATGCAGCAGATACTGAAATATATTTATCATCTGCCTTATTCTCTGATAACATCGGTGTGTGAATATTATTCAACTTAACCGAATCAATTATAATCTTATCGTAATGAATAACCGTGTTGCAACTTTTATAACCAAGCCAGTGATTATCAATCTCACTATCATTACTCTCACCATTACTACCATAGTGAATAATCGTGCTGTTCAGATCATCAATATTGTAATCACTATTGCTGTTGAAATTAATATTGTTGTTTGGTTTTAAATTAGTTAGATTATTTAACGCTAGATGCATAGCTTGTTTTGTTGCTTGAAGGATATTTATTTTATCTATTATAGCGTTGCAAACAACACCAATACCGATCGCTATCGCATGATATCTTATCGTTTCATCTAAAATAACTCTCTTTTTAAAAGCTATTTTTTTAGAATCTTTAATCTGTTCATTCTCATAACCAGTAGGCAGTAGGCATGCTGCCGCTACGACTGGTCCTGCAAGACAGCCTCTACCAACTTCATCAATACCAACTATGAGCATCGCTTCTTCGCTAGAATTTTAGTTTCTATATACGCTTGTAAATTGTCTAAACCTTCATCGTTTCTACATGAGATTTGAAAAATATCTAAACTGTTTTTAATAGTGCGTGCATTAGCCAATGCTTTCTCAACACTGAAATCAACATACGGAAGCAGATCAATTTTATTCAATATAAAAATATCAGAGTTGAAAAATATGTTAGGATATTTAAGAGGTTTATCATCGCCTTCTGTAACAGATAACATTACGATATTTATATCTTGTCCTAAATCATACTCTGCTGGACAAACTAAATTACCAACGTTCTCTATCACTAGCAGATCTAAATTTTCATAACCTAGCTCTTGACATTTTTTATCGATCTCTGAAGCCTCAAGATGACAAGCACCACCCGTTTGGATCTGAATTGCTCGAACACCTATCGCTTCAATACGTTGCTTATCATTCTCTGTTTGTAGATCACCTTCAATAACTGCAATGTTATATTTATCTTTCAAACGTAATAACACCTTCTCTAAAAATGATGTTTTACCTGATCCTGGTGATGACATCATATTGATAACTAATGTCTTATTAGTCGCAAACTTGTTTCTCAAATGCATAGCATTTAAATCGTTCTTCGATAAAATCTTCTGATTTATTGTAATCTTTTCCATAATAATTTTTACTCTATTTTGATAATTTATTTTATTTTAGTAACTTTAGTAATTCTAGTAATTGTCTTACCTATTTTAAGAACTTAGCTTAACTAATTTTAGTTATTTATTTCAACTATTTTTAGTAACTCGCTAATCAACTTAATCTAAATAATTTTAATCACTTGTTTTAACTTTACTAATCTACTCTACCCTAATCTGCTTAACCTAATCTAATCAACACACGCTAACTTAATCTACCCAACACACGCTGACTTAAATACCCAACACTACGCTAACCTAATCTATTCAACTTCAATGTGAGCTATTTCTAACTCATCGCCTGATATCATTTTTATACTCATAGAACCACACTCTGCACACGCAACAAAATATCCTGGATACTCTGCCTCATGACTGCAATCTGCACATACACCTAATAATGGAACTCTGTTAAACTCAAACACCGCATGCTCTGCGATCGTATTCTCTTTGATAGCATCAAATGCAAATCGTAATGATGACTCATCAATCGTTGCCATCTTGCCGATACGTACCGATACTAATGTTATCTTATTTGAGTTATTCTCAATTGCTGTACCTATAGAAATTTCTAATATAGAATTTGCGATAGAAGCCTCATGCATAAAACACCTTTATAACCTAAAATTTAATCTAACTGATTTTTAATATTATCTATACTTGTAACATATATCTACAATATCTATACGTATTACAAATATCTTCTAACTGATTTTTAATATTATCCATACTTGTAACATATATCTATAATATCTATACGTATTACAAATATATTCAAACTGATACTCAATATCATTGATACTTGTAACATATATTTACAATATCTATACGTATTACAAACATATTCAAACTGATACTCAATATCTGTTTATGACATCTTTAATCTATTATTTGTTCACTCAATACAAAAACAAAATATCCTAAACAGATCAACTTTCCTACCTGCTTAATATATACATATTAACATAGTATAATCAATCATACAAGTATCTACTGCGTAACACACTTAATAAAAATAGCGAACATTACATAATTTATAATAAAAAAAATACTATGCAATCCACCCCGTTCAGAGTGTATAGACATAGTATTCTAATTGATAATTAAAAACATAATAATACTCTGCAATATACTACTTAAAGCATATCAACACAGTATCCAGACATAACGATAAGTGCTATATAAAAACCCATTAAGAGTAGTGATATCGCACCTAAAATATTATTAAAAAATATTATGAGTCCGCCCATTTTGAGCAGACTACATACTACCTATTAATAATATCTGTACTTCTCGTGTAATTTACGTTGTAACTTCTGTTGTTTACGTCTTGCTTTTAGAAGTTTTTTACGTCTTACTTCTGTAGGTTTTTCATAAAAAGCATGAGCCTTAATCTCTCTGATTAATCCTTCACGTTCAATCTTTTTCTTTAATAATTTTAAAGCTTGGTCAACGTTATCTCCGTCAACTCTTACTATTGCATTAACAGCCAATTCGATGCACCCCCTCTTTCTATGAATTTTTTTATATATACTTTGCTTTTAAATTATAAAACTATTAAATCACATAACTATTAAATTATAAACCATTAAATCATACAACTAAATAATATCAACTACTAATTTTATAACCATTAAGGCATACAACTAAAATAATATAAATTACTAATTATATAACCGTTAAGGCATAGAAACTATTTCATAACCAGTTTGACAACTTCTTCGAACGTTGAAACAAAATGGAAATTCATGTCTAATCTAACGTCTTCAGGTATTTCCGTCAAGTCTTTTTTATTATCGATCGGTGCTATAACTTCTTTTAGTCCTGCTCTATGTGCAGCTAATGCTTTCTCTTTTAAGCCACCAATCTCTAATACTTTACCACGAAGCGTGATCTCACCCGTCATCGCAATCTTACAATTTAGTGGACGATCTGATATTGCCGACAATATTGCCGATGCCATTGTGATACCAGCTGATGGACCATCTTTTGGAACTGCTCCCTCTGGAACATGAAGATGAATATCAAACTCTTTAAATTTATATGACGGAACTCCCATCTTAGCCGCAACCGATTTCACAACCGATAATGCAATCTTTGACGACTCTTGCATAACATCACCAAGATGTCCCGTTACCATTAACTTTCCGCTACCTTCAAACAATGCAACTTCTATCTGAAGAAGATCGCCACCATATGATGTCCAAGCTAAACCAGTTGCAACACCGACTTCTTTATCATCATATACTGATCCTGAACGATATTTTCTAACACCCAGATAATCCTCTATCATCTTACCTTTAACTTGAAGTTTCTTTAATTTGTTATTGCTAACAATTCTTCTGATACACTTTCTTATTACCGATGCAATCTCTCTCTCTAAACTTCTTACACCTGACTCTTTCGTATAGTATCTAATGATCTCCAATAATGCATCATCAGTTATATCAATAGTCTTGCTAGTCATCGAATGCTCTTTAAGTTGTTTATCAAGTAAGAATGATCTTGCTATATTTAATTTCTCTTGCTCTGTATATCCTGGAATTCTTATGATCTCCATTCTATCAAGTAGAGGCCCTGGAATTGTTTCAAGTGAGTTCGCTGTTGTTATAAAAAATACTTTCGATAGATCAAAATCTACTTCCATATAATGATCTATAAATGTAGCATTCTGTTCTGGGTCTAATGTTTCTAGTAGTGCTGATGAAGGGTCACCTCTAAAGTCTGAACCTATTTTATCTACTTCATCTAATAAAAATACTGGATTCATACTTCCTGCTTTTTTCATAGATTGAATTATTTTACCTGGTAATGCACCGATATAAGTTTTTCTATGTCCTCTGATTTCAGCTTCATCTCTAACGCCACCCATTGAAACTCTAACAAACTTTCTGCCCATTGAGTCTGCAATTGATCTTGCAAGCGATGTTTTACCAACACCTGGAGGTCCTACAAAACATAGTATCGAACCTTTTAGATCTTTAGATATCTTACGTACCGCTAAAAACTCTAAAATTCTCTCTTTAGGTTTATCAAGTCCGTAATGATCTCTATTTAATATAGCTTCAGCTTCTGCCATATCTATCGCATCCTCAGTTTTAATACCCCAAGGAAGTGATGCTAGCCAATCAAGATAGTTACGCACAACCGTAGTCTCTGCAGACATCGGTGGCATTAAACGCATCTTCTTTAACTCTCTATCAGCTTTATCTCGTACAGCCTCAGGTAAATCTAATGATTTTAATTTCAGCTCAATCTCATCGATATCTGCTTTAAAATCGTCTTCTCTACCCATCTCTTTATTTATAGCTTTCATCTGCTCATTTAGAAAATACTCTCTTTGAGATTTAGCCATCTGTGCTTTAACTTGATTTTTAATCTTATCTTCTAGTTTTAAAAGTTCTAACTCTATTTGGATAAGTTCAATGATTTTTTCTACTCGTTTTGCTACTGAATTACTATCAAGAATTAGTTGAAGATCTTCAATCTTTATAGATAAATTAGCCGATATCATATAAGATAACTTAACCGTATCTTCTGTACTTACCATATTTTGAAACACTTCAGGTGTAACTTTTTTAGTGTACGCTATATACTCTTCAAAAGATTTTAGTAAAGCAAGACGTAAAACTCTCTCGCTGTTGCCTTCAAAAACACTCTCAGTTACAGCTTCAACATCAGCAAAATATGATTCATCTTTTAATGATAATTTAACTAATTTAGCACGTTTAACACCTTCTACTAAAACTTTAACCGTTCCATCAGGAAGTTTTAATATCTGAAGAATTGACGCTACAATACCGATTTCATAAAGATCATCAGTTGCAGGATCTTCAGTTGTTGAATTTTTCTGTAACGCTAAAAACAACTTCTTATCTGTTGCCTCAGCTATCTGTAAAGCTTTAACCGATCTCGGTCTGCCAACAAATATAGGAACAATCATATATGGAAATACAACTACATCCCTTAATGGGATCACTGTATATTGCTCTATTTTATTTGATTTCAAATCTAGCTACTCCGTCTCAAATTCAATTCATCTTCGCTTTCTTCTTTCGCTACTAATTCAGAATTGTTATCAAACTTCTCTTGGCTATCTTCTGATAATTTATCTAATGTGATAGCCTCTGCCTTGCCAGTGATAACATCTTTATTTATGATACACTCTTTCACATCTTTCATAGATGGAAGCTTGTACATAACATCAAGCATAACTGATTCTAAAATAGCTCTAAGTCCTCTAGCTCCAGTTTTACGCTTAACAGATAATTTTGCAATAGCAACTAACGCACTTTGAGTGAACGTTAATTTAACCTTATCAAACGATAACATCTTCTCGTACTGCTTGATTAATGAATTTTTAGGCTCAGTTAATATTCTTACTAACGCCTCTTCATCAAGTTCTTCAAGTGGAGCAGCGATCGGAAGTCTTCCTACAAATTCTGGAATTAAACCGTATTTAACAAAATCATCTGGCTCTGCTTGTTGCAATAGATCAAACCTTTTCGTACCAACATTTATTACTGGTGCTTCATCTGGATCTAACTCTACAACTGTTCCAAAACCTAAAGTTTTCTTGCCAGTTCTACGTTTTATTATCTCATCAATACCATCAAATGCACCACCACAGATAAATAATATATCTGTCGTGTCAACTTGTAGATACTCTTGATGTGGATGCTTTCTTCCACCTTGTTGAGGAATTGAGGCAACTGTGCCCTCTATTATTTTTAGTAACGCTTGTTGAACTCCCTCTCCTGACACATCTCGTGTTATAGATGGAGAGTCTCCCTTTTTAGCTACTTTATCAATTTCATCGATAAAAATTATACCCTTCTGTGCTCTTTCAATATCGTAATCAGCATTCTGTACAAGCTTTAATACAACATTTTCAACATCTTCACCGACATATCCAGCTTCTGTTAATGTTGTAGCATCAGATATCGCAAACGGAACATTTAATAGTTTCGCAAGAGTTCTTGCAAGTAAAGTTTTACCTGTACCTGTTGGTCCTACTATTAAAATATTACTCTTCTCTAACTCTATGTTACTCTTATTTGCATATAAAACCCTTTTATAGTGGTTATATACAGCAACAGATAATATCTTCTTTGCACTGTGCTGACCTATTACATATTCATCTAATTTTTTATGCAATTTGTCTGGTGTTGGAAGTTTCATTATCTCTTCTTCTTGAGTATAATTTCCTTCCTCTTCTAAAGCTTCGTTACATAATGTTATACAGTGGTTACATATACATGATGAGTCTATTCCAGATACTAATCTGTCAACCTCTTCCTTGCCTCTGCCACAAAATGAACACGAAATGTCATCTATTTTTTCATCACTCATAAAATCCTCGATAAATTTAAAATATTATTATATATAAACTAAATAGTAATACTTTTAATAAATTAAAACAAAACTACAATCCAACTAAATTAAAACATACTGAAACCTAGTAGAACTGATAATATACAAAACCCAACCGAACTTAATATATATATAAATTCGTGGAATTAAAATATACCAAAACCTTAGTCAAATCTAAACTTAATTAAATCTAAAACCATGCCCAACTCAACCAAATCTAAACCATGCTAAACTCAACTAAATCTAAAACTATGCCCAACTTAATTAAATCTAAACTACGCTAAACTTAACCAAATCTAAAACTATGCTAAGCTTAATTAAATCTAATATTCACTAAGCACGCTTAGTAATAATTTTGTCTATTAAACCATACTCAAGAGATTCCTCAGAACTCATAAAATAATCTCGCTCTGTGTCTTCTGTGATTTTCTCAACAGTTTGACCAGTGTTTTCTGCTAAAATCTTATTTAATGAATCTTTAGTTCTCTGAATTTCTTTCGATTGAATTAATATATCTGTTGCCTGTCCACGGAAACCGCCTGATGGTTGGTGAATCATAACTCTCGCATTAGGAACAGCGTAACGCTTACCTTTTGCTCCTGCTGCTAACAGAAAAGCACCCATACTTGCTGCTTGCCCTAAGCATATTGTAGATACATCTGGCTTTATAAAGTTCATTGTATCAAATATAGCCATACCAGCAGTTATTACACCACCTGGTGAATTTATATATAACGATATGTCCTTTTCGCCATCATCAGCCTCTAAAAATAAAAGCTGTGCAGATATAGCATTTGCTATTGCATCATCTACTTCTGTACCTAAAAAAATTATTCTATCTTTTAAAAGTCTTGAATATATATCATATGATCGTTCGCCACGACCTGTCTGCTCTATTACGTACGGAATGTAAAAGCTCATAATATATGTTATCTCCCTTATTTCTTAATACACAACATAGTACTATCACAAATAAAAACAACTACTTTAAACTACTCCTCTACTTATTTTGTAGGTTTAGTAGTTTTTGTCGTTTTTGCTGTACTCTTCTTTGTTGCTTCTTTATCATCTTTGTTGTTATCTACTGATTTAGCTACTTTTGCACTCTCTTTGCTTTCGCCGTCTTCACTAACAGTTTTGCTCTTTGCAGTTTTAGCTGGTTTTGAGTCTTTGCTATCGGTGTCTATGCTTTTAGCTTTCTTTGTGCTTGGTTTGCTTTCAACAGCGTCAGCATTACTGTCCATCTGTTCTTTTAAATATTTATCGTACTCTTCTCTCGATACAACTTTCTCAGTAATTTTATTTACTGTTGCAAGATAATCGTAAACTTTATGTCCTAGAAGATCGTTTCTTAATGCTTCTAATTGATTACCACTTTCGATTTCGCTACGGATCTCTAAAGCATCTCTATCTTGAAGCTCAGCATGATGATCAAAATACTCTGATATATCAGACTCTTCAACCTTAATGCCGTGCATTCTTGAAATCTCATTTATAAGAAGTGCATGTTTAACTTGTTCTTTAGCTTGACCAATATGACGATCAATTACCATCTGTGGATTAATACCCATTGACTCTGGATCTAATCCCATTGAATGAAATTGTGACATACTGTTATATGCAAGACGTTCTGCTTGTTCTCTTACAAACGAATATGGAACATCAAACACATTGCCTTCTGATAATAATTTTAAAAGCTTCATATATGCAACGTGTCTAGAGCTATTATCAGCCTCAGCAACTAATGCTTTCTTAATTCTAACTTTTAATTCCTTTAATGTACTACATTTAGGATCTATATCTTTTGCAAACTCATCATCTATTTTAGGTAATTTTTGCTCTTTTATACCGTTAATTGTAACAGTGAAAACAGCATCCTTACCTGCTAAACTTTTCTCTTGATAGACTTCTGGAAATGTCACAGTGATATCTCTTACTTCACCTTGCTTCATTCCTATCACTTGATCTTCAAATCCAGGAATAAATTTTCCTGAACCTAAAACTAGTGAAAAATCTTTAGCCTCGCCACCTGGAAATGGAATATTATCAACTTTCCCAAGAAAATCCATAACTACCATATCGCCACTTATTGTAGCTCTGCCATCAGTCACAGGTTCGTGACTCATATGCCTTTCTCTAATATCTTCAATAGTTTTATCAATATCTTTATCCGTTGTTTCTGGATATAGTTTATCAACTTTAAAATCTGATATGTTATCAAGTGTTAACTTAGGAAATATATCAAATCTAATTTTAAAAGTGATAGGCTCATTCTCTTCAAATACCATATCCGATACAGTTGGCTGAGATAATGGGTTTATTTCATTTGTAACAAACGATTCGCTCATACTTTCAGATATCAAGCGTTCAATTGCGTTTGATTTGATTTTGTGAGCGTGTTGCTTCCTAATCACATCCAGAGGAGCTTTCCCTGGTCTAAAGCCTGGAACCTTTACGGTTGGCAATATTTTTTCTAACTCTTTATCTGATAACTCTACAAACGATTTGTAAGGTATCTCAAACGATATCTCTTTCTGAGAATTCTCAATGTCTTTAATCTCTGTTTTCATCCTCTAAACACCTCTACTATAGACTACTATTCATTTTACAGTCTGTAAGTCTATCTCTTCTTTTAATTATAATCAAGAGTAAATTTAATTACGCTAAATATATTAGTATAAACTATTGACTTAATTTATAAATAAATGTATAAATACTAGCCTGTGATCACTTCATATCTTTTATTAGATGTTGAGAGTTCTTAGGCAGTATAGTAAACGTGGTGGGTGTAGCTCAATCGGTAGAGTTCCGGATTGTGGTTCCGGCGGTCGCGGGTTCGATCCCCGTCATTCACCCTTTTATAACTTCTAAGTTTTCATTTGCTTTAATACTTAATAAGTTGAGCATTTGTATAATAATTTAGATGTAATTTATTATACTATAACATACTTCTTACAACCTTTGATATATTTAATTTATTAAATTGTTAAATAAGTTGTTGCAGTTTGTATGTTATTAATGTTATATTCATCTGCTTGCAATAATATTTGACACTGTTAAATTTTTTATTTAATGGTTATAAGTTTTTGTAGTTAGTATGATATTTACATTGTATTTATTTTATATATTTATCTGTTTACATTAATATTTAGTACTGTTAAATTTTGTTTAATGGTTAAAACATTTTGTGATTTAGATATTTATTTTTATTTTGCATTTCAAGCGGGTGTGGCGGAACTGGTAGACGCACTAGACTTAGGATCTAGCGCCATTGGTGTGGGGGTTCAAGTCCCTTCACCCGCATTAATAATAAGTTGGCGAGGTTGTATACATAACTTCGTCAACTTTTTTTTAACATAAAACATATAAATATCACTACAGTTTATTTTGAAAACGACTACATTGTATATTAAAATTTTCATGGTTTAATTCCTAAAACCTAAAGACAAGCCAATAAGTGATCTTTATAACTCTAACCGTTAAGGAGTTAAAAATTGATTTAGTTATAGTATCTTTTAAACAGTATTTAAAGTTATAACATACTTAAATTTATAGGTAGCGGATATATGATTAGTTTTGGTTATCATGTTGACAACCTCCTTTTATTTTTTTGAAGTAGTTTTTTCCTTCATACTCTAATAATGGTGCGATTTATCTGGCTAGAACCTTTCGACTCTTACTATATATAATAATTATCTAACTTTAGCTAATGATCTAACTTTAGCTACGCCTGAGCATCTATCATTAATCAAAATAAAACCTTTTGCTAACATTTTTGTCTTGCATTAAAGATACAATATATTATAAAATGGTTGCCTATGAAAAAAGATAAAATAATAACATTACTTCTAACCCTTCTGTCAGCGTTTCTACTTGTGATATCAACAGCAGATAACGGCGTATCAATCACCGCATTTATCGGTTTCGTACCGATACTTTTTGCCGTTAAACGAAATAATATACACCCAATTCTACTCGGGTGGTTACTTGGATTTATCTACTGGATGGTGGGTTTATCGTGGATGATGACAACTTTTAGTTATTTCGGTAACGCTCCTATTTATGGATCGTTAGCGTTACTTCTATTTATTAGTATATCTGGTGGATTTTTATTCTTCGCACCGTTTACTTATGTTGCAAGAAAATATCTAGATCAACCACTACTACTCGCACTGTTATTTATCGCCTTAGAAGCCGCTAAATCTACAATGTTTTTTGGTGGAGTACCATGGTTAAACCTTGCTCAATCACAATATGATAACTTAATATTTATTCAATTTGTTTCAGTGTTTGGAGAGTATGGATTATCACTTCTGATCATGCTTATAAACTTATTCATATTCTATCTTCTAGCTGGATATGATAGAAAAAAATATTCGCTTCTCTTGACATCAGCTGTAATATTATTAATTATTCCAGGTCTATATAGAGAAGTTAACCCGTTGCACGTTGATGATACTAAAAATGTTTTAGTTATACAAACAGGGTTTAATCAGAAAGAGAAATGGAAACCTAATGTTAGATATAATCTAATAAGCGAGCTTAACCAGAGATTGATAAATATTGAAAGAAATAAATATGATTTAATCGTTCTGCCTGAAAGTTCGTACCCTGCAAGAGCCTTAGATACTCCATTTATATATGAAGTTTTAAAAGATGTTGCGTATCACACCCCAATAATAGTTGGATCTGATATGGCATCTGAAAATATAAAATTAGGAAAAACAACTCATCATAATGTATTGATACTTTTTGATGATGTTAAAGAACCTGTTGTTTACAAAAAAAGAAAATTGACTCCGTTTGGTGAATATTTTCCATTAGAAAAATTTCTCTACCCTATAAGAAAATTCTTCTTTGGTGAAGGTGAAATGTTTACAGCTGGTGATGAAGCTATTGTTTTTGAAACAGGAAATATTAAAGCTGCACCTATTATATGTTGGGAAGGAGCGTTCTCTAATCTTGTTAATGATTCGATACAACAAGGTGCTAATATTATAACTATGGCATCAAATGATACTTGGTTCGGATTTACTGCTGGTCGTTATCAACATATCGCTGTTGATATAGTGAGAGCTGTTGAACATCAACGTACGATGGTTAGATCAACGCAAGATGGAATATCTGCAATCATACTGCCTAATGGATTGATCGTAAGAGCTATATATGGTAGAGAGGCTGGCGAAATAAGTTACGATGTGCCTTTAATATCTGTGAAAACATTCTTCTCTATATTCGGTTACTCTTATCTACTTCTTTTAGTGGCGATAGCATTTGTTCTGCTTAGAAAATCAAAGAAAAATAAATAGTTGAAATATTGACTTGATAAAAAATGTGTTTTTGATATATAATAAATGTGTTGTCCAATTCTTGTAAAGTTTGTGTTTATGATTAAATGCTTACTTTCTAAGGAAAGTGATGTGGAGGTTAGGTTATGGCTTTTGGTATGCAGGAAATTTTATTAATTTTAGTTGTGCTTGTTGTTCTTTTTGGCGTTGGGAAACTTCCACAGATCGGAGAGGGAATGGGTAAAGCTATTAGAAACTTTAAAAAATCTGTAAAAGATGTTGAAGATATTACCGATCTTACTCCTGAGGTTACGGAAGACACAGAAACTGTTAAAGTAGCTGATGCTCCTAAATCTTCTAAAAAAACAACTACTAGTAAAAGTAAAAAAAGTACAAGCAAATAATTGTAGATGAGCAATATCTATATCGGGAGATATATAGCTAAAGAATCTTTAATACATAAAGTAAACCCACTTGCTAAACTCTTATCTATAGTTATTATCATCGGAGCGGTGGCTGTTGCAAAATCTTATTATGCAATAGCGCTATCATCTTTTATTTTTGCGATTACTCTCTACGCGTCAAATATAACTCTTAAAGAGATATATTTAACAGTTAAACCTTTTATATTTCTACTTCTGTTAACGTTTACTATACAGCTACTTTTTTCTAAAGATGGCTCATTCTCTATTGATATTAAAAATAACTTGCCAAATGCAATTGTAGTGGTAACACAATTTTTTCTTGTTATCGCACTATCATCAATATTCACATTAACAACATCTCAAGTTGATATTGTTAGATCTATACTTTTTTTCGTAAGACCTTTTAAAAAATTTGTAAATATTGATGAGGTAGCAATCTCAATTATCATTGCGATAAGATTTATACCTCTACTTTTTCACGAAGCAAATACTATTATCGTTGCACAAAAAATTAGAGGGATATGGGTTAAAGGATATAAAAATATCTTCAAAAATGCATCAATATTCTTTAAGGCTGAAAGTTTCATCATACCTCTATTTGTGAAAGTTATTGATTACGCTGAAAAAATATCTATCACCCTAAAATATAAAAGTAACATAGATAAAATTATGATAGTTCCGAAATTGAAACTTTTAGATTATAGTATAGTTGTTATATCAATTTGCATAGCTGTTGGAATTTATAATGTATGATAAAACAATCGTTGCATCATGCCGTGATAATGGTGAAATGTGCAATAAAGCAATACGTAAATCAATACGCATAACTCGTGGAAATTATAATGTATAATAAAACAATCGTTGCATCATGCCGTGATAATGGTGAAATGTGCAATAAAGTAATCCGTAAATTAATACGCATAACTCGTGGAATTTATAATGTATAATAAAGCAATCGTCGCATCATGCCGTGATAATGGTGAAATGTGCAATCAAGCAATCCGTAAATCAATACGCATAACTCGTGGAATTTATAATGTATAATAAAGCTATTCTGATTGAATATAACGGTACAAATTATCAAGGTTGGCAGAAACAGAAAAGCCAATTATCTATACAAAATCTTCTTGAAACTGCTATATCTAAAATCTATCAAGAAGATATCAAATCCATAGGTGCTGGAAGAACTGATGCTGGCGTACATGCACTTTCACAAGTGATGAGTTTTAAATCTGAAAAACATATAGATAGTTATAAACTTAAACGAGGTATTAATGCTTATCTTCCTGATGATATTGTTGTGCTTGATATCAAAGATGTTGAACCTGAATTTAGTGCATTATACGGTGTTAAATCTAAAAGTTATGTGTACAAAATTATCAATAGAGAAGCACCACTCACAATAGATAAAAACCTTGCACTATGGATAAGAAGAAAAATTGATATAGATCTATTAAAATTATCGCTTAATAAGTTTATAGGTGAGAAAGATTTTTCAGCATTTTGTATGAGCAGAAGCAAAAAAGAAAATTGCATCAGAAAGATAAATTTTATAAACACGTATATTATTGATGATAAAATATTAATAGAGATAAACGCAGCAGGTTTTCTACATAATATGATACGAATTATGATTGGTACAATTTTAGATATCAATTTTAACTCTAAAAATCCTGATACCCTAGATCAAATAATTGCCTCTAAAGATAGAAAATTAGCAGCTAAAACAGAATCAGCTTCTGGACTTTATCAACTAAAAGTTTTCTACGATCACGAACTGTTTGATATAGATGAGAAAAAACTGATTAGAAGACTTTAGTATATTTAGTTGAACTTACTGGCTCTCACGAACTTGGCGAGCTTGCTTGTTGGGGTGCAAACTGGATAACTTAGCAAACTCGATAGCTCACGAATTTGGAGAACTTGCTTGTTGGGGTGCAAACTTAATAACTTAGCAAACTTGATAGCTTACGAACTTGGAGAACTTGCTTGTTTGGGTGCAAACTTAATAACTTAGCAAACTTGATAGCTCACGAACTTGGAGAACTTGCTTGTTTGGGTACAAACTTAATAACTTAGCAAGCTTGATAGCTCACGAACTTGGAGAACTTGCTTATTGGGGTGCAGACTTAATAACTTAGCAAACTTGATAGCTCACGAACTTGGCGAGCTTGCTTGTTGGGGTGCAAACTTGATAACTTAGCAAACTTGATAGCTCACGAACTTGGAGAACTTGCTTATTGGGGTGCTAACTTAATAACTTAGCAAACTTGATAGCTCATGAACTTGGAGAACTTGCTTATTGGGGTGCAAACTTGATAACTAGTTTTAGCGTAATTGGCAATGCTAATTAAAAACATATCTACACCCTCAAAACAGGTTTTCAACCTCTATCGTTTTGAAAATATAGATACGTTATTTTTATACTAACAAATTATTTAACGCTCTGCGTATGCAAGTAATTTATATCTATACCAACACACACTATCTTAACGCTTTTGTGCAAGCAAACAACGCCAACAACCTAAGCCACACAAAACAGGTTTTCAACCTCTATCATTTTGAAAATATAGATATGTTATTTTTATACTAACAAATTATTTAACGCTCTGCGCATGCAAGTAGTTTATATCTATACCAACACACACTATCTTAACGCTTTTATGCAAGCAAACAACGCCAACAACCTAAGCCACACAAAACAGGTTTTCAACCTCTA
>CAMRCY010000006.1 GCA_947041165.1 uncultured Deferribacteraceae bacterium
AAAGATATTATCTATATAGATATCTGTTTAAATATTTTCTGCATCAAGCAGATTATATTATTTATGGTTACGAAAACTATTTTGCATGAAAGATATTATCTATATAGATATCTGTTTAAATATTTTCTGCATCAAGCAGATTAGATTATTTATGGTTATGAAAACTATTTTACATGAAAGATATCATCTGTATAGATATCTGTTTAAATTTTCTGCATCAAGCAGATTAGATTATTTACGATTATGAAAACTATTTTGCATGAAAGATATTATCTATATCTTTCTAAGTTTTTTTCTGCTTTATCAAGTCGTTGAAATCTTGTATTAAGAATTTTATCAAGTAGAGCTTTTCTTTCTGTTTCTAATCTATAAATTTGTGTTTCTGTAGCAGTTGTTAATCCTTCAGAATACACTGTGGCTACATATAGATACACTTTATTTAAAAGTGCAATCATCTCATTTTCACGATCCATCAATCGTTTGCTTGCAGGCATTTTCCGAACCCACTCTTTCATATAGTTGAATGTGAGGTCATTTATTTGAATATCGAACTCTTTACAAATGATAGCATTTTTTGCTAAAAATTTTGATCTACTATCGGTTAATATTCCAGCATCTGATTTAAGTTGATAGATATTAGTTATCACAGTACAAGTATCTGCTCTATCAAAAGGTTTACTATATCTTATATATTTTGAATCAAGCAACGATGATAAATCACCATCTAATGGGAGATTTGCACGCATATATGCGAAAACTTTTTCTAACGTTAAAAAAGTGCTTTTACTTATAGAGTTAAGGCTTTGTTTTACATCATTATTTATACCGTTATTTTCAATATGTTCCATTACGTTATACATTTCTAATATCGTTTTTATCTCTTCATTAATCAAATTAACTTCTGATAGATATAAAACTTTGAAATAACTTCCTCCGATATTGAGAACCCATTTATCATCATCATTTTTTTCTGCGTATGTTACAGATGTTGAAAATATAAATAAAAATAATCCTACAATTAACAATAAACTACGAAGTTTCATCTCTAATCTCCTATTACCTATGAATTGAGTATATAAATTAACTATAGATATTGCAATTTATTTTTTGTATAGTTTAGGTATGAATATTATTACAATTTTAGATCATGACGTATATCTGGACAACTATCTTGATATAGCAGAGAAAATCGATGGCAAATCAAGTTATATCTGGTACAGAATTAAAGGTGTTGATAAGGTTGAGATCTTTAATAGAGCTAAAAAATTAAGAGCGAAGGTTTCAAATAGTAAATTAATTTTATCAGAAAATGCAACTATGGCGACGATATTAGATTTTGATGGCGTGCATTTAAACAATCAGAGTGTTGATGTTGATACGATAAAAAAAGTTTTCAGTAATTTAATAGTTGGTTACTCAGCACACACATTAGATGAGATAGATAAAATAAACGATGCAGATTATTTTACTTTAAGTCCGATCTATAAATCAAAATATAGTGGGGTAAATCCATTAGGTGATATATCTATAGCTAGTTGCAAAAATGTTTATGCATTAGGTGGAGTTACTTTAGATGACTACGATCATTTAGTGTCAAAAGGTTTTAGTGGAATAGCTGGGATATCATTGATTGATGAACTAGTGTAATTGATTTACAAATATGTATTAAGATTAATTTATGTTGATTGACGATCTAGTGCAATAATTTATATTAATGTCATATAAAATTGTACTATCTAGTAAATTTTACGATATAGTAGTTACTAGAATAATTATAAAGGTTTTATATGCAAATTATATATATGTTGAAGCTATCTATAAAGGTTACTATTTTTACAATATTATTATCGACGTTACTTACGTCATCGGTTTTTGCTGTACAGCTACCAAGACCTAAGGAGTATGGCGATAAAGTTTATGAGAATAATTATGCTAACTATTTACGAAATTGTAAAGCAGGTTACTCTCATCAATGCATGGCTTTAGGTTCATTGTATTACTCAGGCATGGAGATTGGACAAGATTTTGGCAAAGCGTTATCGTTGTTTAATCTCTCTTGTGGTGCAGGCAATTCTAACGGATGTTATATGGTTGGAAGAATGTATAAATATGGACAAGGTGTTGAACGTAATATGACGAACGCAGTTAGAATGTTCAACCGTTCTTGTATGCTCGGAAGACAAGTTGCGTGTGATGAATATTTACATCTACGAAGCCAATATGCACGAGATAAAAATGGATTAGTTAAGTGATAGTTTTAATTTTTTAATAACGGTTAAAATCTATTAAAAGATTATTCAGCCGTTACTTTTTCAATTAATTGAATTGTTCTTTTATTTCTATTATTAGATCTATCAATCATTTTTTTAAACATACTTGTACGGATATTTTTAACGTTCTCTAAATCCTTATTACTAATATTAGATATTTCAGTTTTATAAGTGTTTGCTAAAAATGTTATAGATTTTTCAATCGCTACTAAATATTCAGCTCTATATTTTTCTATATCTTTTTGATCTGATTTACCACCAGATATATTAGAGTAGTAGAGATCGTAGTTCGTAAATGATGATACTAGTTCATCATTTAAAATTTGAAGTTGCGAGCTATGTTTATTACTAATATCTCTCTTGTGTAGGTTAGATATAGATGCTTTGTTAAGTATATTATAAATATCAAATGTTGCTTTATAGACAGATAAACCGATACCATCTCTAACTCTTGTGTATCCTCTATGAAAGCATCCGCCATGTTTATTACTTCTATTATTCTCATTTTTTACGTTATGGTTTCTAGCATTAGTATCCATGAGATCATTATTCATTGCATCTCTTTTCTTTGCATTATAATTCACTGTGTTGGTATCGGCTATAACTTTATTGTTGGTTGGCTCACTTGCCTGAGTCGCATTGTCGTAGTTATGTCTACCCATGTCTTTACCCATGCCCATGCCTTTACCCATGCCCATGCCTTTATTTCGGCACTGTTCTCTTCTACCACTCATACATGATGAAGAGTCTTCTTCGCCTTCATCACCGATAAATGGATACATAAGTTTTCGTGAATCTAATTTAATATCAATATATTCAACGATCTCTTTCGATAATGATTTTATATCGTTATTGTTAGATGGATTGAAAGAGTTATTCTCAACTGATGTTGCGATACGGCTAAGTTTCTCAAACACTGATTCAATTTTACCATCAAGCAGATTGATCTCATTTAGTTTAACTGTTTTAATTTCAGACAAGAACTTATTATCAATACATTTCGACTCGATATAAGTTTGTCCATCATCACACACATTATAGCGTTGAGCAAATGATGCTGAAGGTATTGAAAACAATATAGTTATTATAATTAAAATATATCTCATTTTTTATCCATTATAGAACAATTTAAGGAGTTTATTCTCTCAATTTTTTTATCTATTATATAAAAATCTATAGAAAAAATTCTCTCTCTATATACTAAGTCTGTATATCACACGTTTTGGTTACGCATTTTTATTATTTATTGAAGTTTAAAGCTAGGATTTCTAAATCTACCAGTTAATCTAAACCCAGATTTTAATCCAGATAAGTTTACTGTACCTTTAATATCCATAGATGAGTCTATCAAAGATTTCATATTAAGGTTTATAACACCAGATCCTTCAAGCTGAGATTTACCAGTTGCTTTAATGCTATCAATTTTTAAAGTATTGCTTTCAAGCGAAGCTGTTGCTGTTAATGAGTCTATATCAAGCGTCATAAACGGAGTTACAACAGTTAGAGCTGATGAGTCGATATTAATATTACCAGACATGTTATCGATCAATAATTCTACACCTAAGTTGAGAGTTCCTTTTGCATTAAACTCAGCTCCACCCGTTGCTTTGGCTGGGATTAATTTAGTTAGAGAATCAAGTGATAAGCGAATATCAGTTTCAACTGTGCTTCCTCTTAATTTTCCGTTTGCGATAAACAGATCGCTTATAATATCAAATCCAGCTCGTCTAAAAATTGCAGTTATAGGGTTATATGATAACTCTACAATATCTATATTTAATTGATTGTCGATAGATATATTTTCAATCTCTGCACCAAGAGGAGAGATGTTAAGAGTTCCATAAGCGATTTTAACAGGAAGTTTATCTATATTATCGTTTATATATTTTGTTGCAGCTTCGGTGTATGGAAATAAAATTATTATAACAATAACAGATGACACAACGAATGTTAAAATAGATAGTAATATTTTTTTAAGGTTACCTCTTAGCAGATTATCCTTCATTTCTGAAATAAATGACAACACTGATTTTATAATTGTATCTAAAATTTTACTACCTCCATATTTATATCAACTAACTTTTTATCATCGTATCTAGGAGTTAATGAAATAGCTTTTATCCAAAGGTTGTTATAGCGTTCAAACTCTGCTATCACATTAATCACTTCTGTATAATACATAGACTCTAATCTTATATTTACATGTTCAAAATCTTGATCACTTTTAAGAGGTCTAAGTGTTACGAGTTTATCAGACACACCTTTTTTGTTAGCAAGTTCTTGTGAAAATCCTAATAAACCGATTTTGACTTCATTTACAGTGTTATTGCTCTGTTCTAAAACTTGTTTCAACCCTAACGCTTTTTCAACTTTAGTGTAGAGTAGATCTGATGATGCAAGATATGTTTCTTTTTTACTATTAAAGAATATAAATGTCCAATAAAATAAAAAGAAGACGCTTGTTACAATTATAAATATGATAAGTATTTTCTGTTTATTGGCTTCATAATATTTTCTCATTTCTCGTACCTCAATGAAAAGACAACTCCATCTTGAGATGTCTTACTATCTGTTATTGTAACTTCTTCTTTCGTTTTTGTTTCCATCTCTTTCTCAAATTTTTCAAGCACGGTAAAATCTTTAGCAACACCGTTTACTCTAAATGCTTTATCTCTATACGAAAAAGATTCTAATGTTATATCATCTTTTGGTACAGTAGATATTTCATCAAGAATTTTAATTAATCTATCACCATCAAACTTATTATTTTTTCTGCCAGCTTTTGAAAGAAGGATACCGTATGGATCAGCTGTTCCTGCAACACCTGTTTCTGTATAGATCGTATTAAGCATCGCAGAATAGTCTGCTTCGATTTTTTTATATTTTGATATAGATACAATATTTCCAATCACAAAAATAAGATATAAAGCAAGTAGCGATACAGCTGGAATTAGCATAGGGAAATTGTATAATCTCGATTTTTTTCTAACAAACGGGAAACGGATATTATTTGATAATCCATCCATATCTTCAATAAACTGTTCAGAGTTAAGTGCCACATCTTCTGACGTTGCTTTATTACCGATACTATTATCTTTTATCTCATATATTTTATTACCATCAGAATATATAAAGTCTGAGTATCTTGATATAAGTTCTATAAACGGAGTAGTAACTTTTATCGCATTTGAAAACATAGGCATGTGAGATGTTATGATCTCTTTAAATCTTTCAGATATAATCACAATTATTATACTGTTATTTAAAACTTGAAACGATAAAAGAGTTGTATCTTCACCAGGCAGTTTTGTTGAAACAAAGTTTTTAACGATAGCGGTAAGTTTTTTACCAGTAGCATTAATTTTAGGCATACTCATATAGAATAAATATTCATCATCAATAAGTAGCGAATATTTTTGAGGAAGAGGTATCTCTGCTTCTAACTCAAACTCTGAGGCTAGTGTTGAGTTTAATAATTTCAGTTTATTATCTTTAAGGTAATAAATTTTCTCAGAAGTATTCAATGCTTCCACCTTCTATATATTTTATTATACTAGAGTTAGAACCATTCTTATCAAATAATATATGGTAGTAACTTATATCGTCTTGTATTATGATCTCTATTTTAACATAAAAATACTGTGATTTAACATCAAAAAAGTTAAGTGCAGTGTTGTATGTTTCCTGACTTGAACCACCCATGAGTTCATATACATCTGACACATCTTCTAAATCGTTCTCATCTCTAGCAGTTATAATCGCATCAACATAAGGTTCAAGCTCTGGTATTAACGCCACAATAACCTCTCTGCTTGCGAAGTTGAGGTTTATTTTATTGTTAGGATCACCCATTGATGTGAACTCAGCAACTTTGTTAAACTCAACACCGATCGCTGGGATATAAAAAGCCTCAGCAAATGATTGTAACTTACCACCTCTATATCCATAAGGCGATGAAGATTCATCAACTAGTGCAGCATTCAGATCGCCAGTGCCTAGATAGCTTAATGTATCATCAACTATATCAATCGGCAGTTCTTGCTCTTCTAATAAGGTTCTAAATGCATCAGCATATCTTTCTCTTACTTCTCTATCAGTGTTTGCAAGTCCGTTTATCGGAAATTTAGCGTTAACAGGAGTTATAGTAATCGTTAAAAATCCATCTTGTATAGGAATAGGTGGAACAGCATTCCAGATATCTGTCTGTCCGTCATGCCTTGTGTTATCATATTTAAAAAGAGATTTTAAAGCCTCAACCGCAGTTACAGAGTAGATCGCTTTTTGATATTCATATTGTTGTTTAACAACAGAGCTGTATGATGACGTTGTTCTTTCATACACAACAATAACCAAGCTAATTGCTACCGATATAATTATGATCACCGATATAAGCACAGAGCCTTCTTTAAGTTTAATCATTTATAAGACCGCCGTATATCACTATTTTATCATCCCAGTGAAAATAGTTATTATCTTTTCCCCGATAGTTATATCTATTTTTAACAATTTTGCTTTATTCACATTATCTTCTTGATACTCGATACCATCATAGAAATTCATATTCATTTCGGTAACATTAGAGATTAACTTCATCTCCATATCATAGAGAAGCTCTGTGTTACTCTCTCTTCTAATAAGATAGTTATCATTATCAATATAGTACACAACTTCAACAGGCACAGATTTATTAAATCTCAAACTATTAAATGTGTTGAATTTTAGTTTACGTTTATCTTCAGTTGAATCAACAGTAAACCCTGAATCAATCATCATTCTTGTATCTCTATTTATGATCATCGATAATTTTTCTTTAGTTATAATGTTGTTACTAGAATCCACAATCCCTGTGCGTATATCGGCTATAGAAGATATCACCGAGAATAACCCCATCGCAACAAACGATGAGATAAAAAGTGATATCAACAGTTCAATTATAGTAAATCCGTTTTTCATAATCTACTCTTGCACATAGTAGACAAATATTGTAGATGCTTCATTAGTTGATACAGTCATTGTAACTTCCATTACAGTAGGAATAGGAGTGCTCTCTCTTTCAAACTCATAGTTCACAGTTATGCCATCATGTTCTTCTTTGTCGCTGTAGACTGCGTTAGGATAAGTGATCTCTCTTATTACTCTTTCATACCCAATTTCAGCGACGAAAGTTTTATTTTGAGCGATCTCAATATTGCTAAGTGAGTTTTGTAAAATAGAGTATACGGCAGTTAAGCTAATAGATAAAACTACGAGCGAAACTAAAACCTCTATAAGTGTGAAACCTTCTCTAGTTTTCATAACTCATCTCTTGTGTCATCATATTTAGTTATCATTAGTAACGGAACAGATTCTATAATAATATCTTCAGTATCAATAATTTCAAAATGATCTACAAACCCATCAGGATATATTCTAACAGCATACTCTAAACCTCTTGTCAAATATCCGTTAACTTTAGCTTCTTGAATAGATTTAATATTAGGTATAGCCACAGCTTTTCCATCATAAGTTTGTATATTAGCCGAACCTTTAAACCCTGTAAAATATGTTGGTCTACCAAGTTCGATTGCACGCTGATAATGTTCCTCAATCAATTTATCGAAGAACATTAATCTATCATCTTCAGCAAGCGATGTTGGTGTTAATAATTTAGGAGTAAAGCTCATTAAACCAAGTCCGATTATGAGCATCACAACCATCAACTCAACAATTGTAAAGCCGTTCTTACTTCTTTCAAATATTAATTTACGGTTATTAAGGTTATGTGTAATTTCTATTTTCCTATCAATTAAAAAAGTTATTATTATTTTATTCTCTTAATAATCTTTCTTTTCATATTTTTTAACAATATTTTATCTGTATCAGACACACGTCTTGACTCTATACATTTTTGTATAGTTTTGTTAAAAGTCCAATCATCAAGATCGCATCTTTTCAAATATTTCATACACTCTTCTGGGTGTTTCGCATATACAGTAGCAAGTAGCCAAGCCACAGCCATTTTAAGATAGTATTCATTATTTTTAACTGTATCGCAATGTAAAAAGATAGCTTCAATATATTCATCTATAATATAGTGAGATAGTAGCAGTATGAAGGCTGTTCTTAATTCATACTCTTTATCACTAATAAGTAGTTGTTTTATATATTCATAAGCTATCGTTCTATTTTTTCTTATAACTTTCATTGATGTTGATACAGTATCGCATATAGCCCAATTATCTATTGTTTTAATGTAGTCGCTAAATAGAGGAAGTATATCTGCAAAGCTATCTTTCATTCCTGCGATTACTAACCCTTCTATCATTTTTTCTTCATAAATATCTGATTTTGATTGTAATAGAAATGATCGATAATTGCCTTTTAATATCTGCTTTGAGATATCCCTAAGTATAGGTAGTCTAATGCCGATAAACGAACTAATATTAGGAACTAGAGATGAGTGAAACTTTTTATATTCTATATCTTCATAAGTTTTTAAAAAATTTTTAAAATCAGAGTAGTCTGATTTAGACCACTCATCTCTAACCAATTCCATATTTATTTTATTTCAAAACTTTTAATATCAGCACTAACTCCAGTACCACCTTCTTTACCATCAGCCCCGTAAGATATTATCTCGTAATCTCTATCTTCAACATCAGTTGGAGAGCGATATAGAAATGTCATACCCCAAGGATCAACAGGTAGATCAGTTAGATCCATATATCCAGAAGAGTTCCAGTTTCTAGGGATAGGATCAACTGTTGGTTTCTCAATAAGCGCACCTAAACCTTGCTCTGTAGAAGGGTATAAACTGTTATCAACTTTATACATCTTTAACGCCGTTTCAATAGCAGACATATCATTTTTAGTTTTAATAACTCTAGCTTCATCAGGTTTACCTAAAATAGCTGGCCCAATAAATGTTGCCAAAAGACCTAAAATAACTAACACAACCATAAGCTCAATTAACGTAAATCCTGTTTTCATAAAATATGACCTCTCAAAATTTTAATAAATTATTTATTTATATTTTTTATAACTTTATTTTATAACAATTTTTTTAATAAGTAATAGTAATTATTATAATAATAATTTTTTTTTATAACTTTATTGTATAGCAAATTTTTTAATAAATAATAGTAATTATACTCTTTATACTTAACTTTATTGTGCGATAAACTTTTTAATAATATTAGCTGTGTTATCGTGATTAAATTTTTCTGCATTACGGATAGGATCTTGTCCTAAGTTATCAGCTATTGATGGATCAGCTCCAGCTTCAAGAAGAATTTTCACAACTCTTCCATGTCCATTTTCAGCAGCTAAGGCTAAGGCAGTTTTACCACCATTATTACGATTGTTTAACACCACGTTTTGTTCAATTAGTCTTTTAGTAACATCAACATGTCCCTTAGATGATGACTTCATTATAGGAGAGTTACCGTTTTTGTCAATCAATTCAGCATTCGCTCCTTTTCTCTTTAGAAACGATAACATAGGTGCATCTCCGTTATCAGCAGCTATTGATAATGCAGTGTCACCATTCAGTGCTAAAGCGTTAATATTTGCACCGTTATCTAACAGTTTTTGTATAGCTGTTTTATTGCCATATCTTGCTGCATACATTAACGGTGTATTCTCCAATATATCTGGTTTATCAACAGTTGCACCTCTTGCAATAAGTTGTTGTATCTCTTCTAGCTTATTATCTCTTACGAGGTGATGCATAAGAGTTAATCCATTTCTGTCATATATATCTGGATTACCGATAGATGTGATTAAGTTCGCAATTTTACTATTAGAGGTTAGATCAAATAAGGCGGGCTTACCGTCACGATCTTTATATGTATCTTGATTGTAAGATTGGTTGTTATATCTTGATGCTTGTCTATCAGTAGCTTGTGTATTTCCACCACCTGTCATAGGTCTTCTATCTATTGGCACTTGATTAACAGGCTCGTTATTAGATTGTTTCAACATTGATACAATAGGTTTAGGAAGTAGATTTAACATTTTTCCACTTTTATCCATTGTAAGAGATACAATTATCCCAGCCAATATAACAAGCACTAATATTGAAAGCAATATAAGCACAACAATAATACTAGTTGTCATATTTGATGTAGCCTTAACCACTTTTTTAGTAGGTTTGCTACTGGTACGATAAATACTAGCTCTTGTATTTTTCTCTTTTTCACTGATTTTGTTCATTCTATCAACTAGTGTACTAGAAACACCACTATATTTGTGCTTCTCAAGATCTTCTTTAATTTTAGGATCTAACTCATCACCATTGTCAATATTTTTGTTTTTATCATTACTCAATGTACTAATCCTCCTTAGTTAAAACATCGATTTATAAATCTTTTTATAGATTTTAAACCGATTAGAACCAATCTTTCATTACCGCTTCATATCCAGATGATTTAATAACAGATGCCATAGTTTCAACAGATCTATCATCATCAATAGAGAATTGTTCAGCGTTACGGTTCTCATTTGAATATCCACCAGGATCGGTTTTAGATCCTGCACTCATTATTGTTGCACCGAGATGAATTAATCTATCTCTTAATTCTTGAGGCTCTCTAGTAGAGATATTAATTCCTGCATCGTTATTAAAAAGTCTATATGCAAAAATAGATTTATAAAGATCTCTATCTTTAATATCGTACTTAGGAGCAAACTCACCAGCTGAAGATCTAAGTCGTGGAAAAGATGCAGATATATGAGTTGTTGGATAATGTTTCATAAAATATCGTGTATGCAGATTTAAGTAAAACATCTCTAACCTATAATCAGTTAAACCAAGTAGAGATCCAAGTCCTATATTTCTAATCTGAGCCTCAGCAGCTCTTTCAGGAGCAGATAACCTATATTGAAAATCGGATTTAGGCCCAGCTGGATGAAATGTTTTATACTCATCTTCAAGATAAGTTTCTTGAAACATTGTTAATCCATCAACCCCTGCATTATGTAACGCTTTGTAAGTATCTTTCTCTAAAGCTCTAACTTCTATTGCTACATACGGGAAATATTTTTTAGCGATTTTAACAGCTTCAATCAACATTTCATCAGTGTATATTTTAGGATTATCTCCAGACACGAGAAGGAGATTTTTTATACCGTACTTTAGTATGATAGCAAGCTCATCTTCAATCTGATTAGAGGTTAAGCTTATTCTATCAATCTTATTTTTTATACTAAACCCACAGTATACACATGAGTTTATACACTCATTAGAGAGATACATAGGGGAATACATTTTTATTGTTTTACCAAATCGTTGCAAGGTGATTTTTCTCGATAACTCACCCATCACTTCAAGATACGTATCTGCTTTAGGAGATAGAAGAGCCATTAAATCCATCTCATCTAATTTTGTTTTAGATAGAGCTATCTCAACATCTTTCTCTGTTCTACTATCTATTATTTTTAATAACTCATTGTTATCATAACTTTTATTTATCGAACTATAAAAACTCATTTATCTACCTTTATTATTAAATATCTTTTAAAAAAACCTATGTGTATGGTTATGTAGTGGTGGTGAATTTATGGCAATCTATTTATATATGCAAAACCTACGCCAAATATATAAGTATTGTAATATATAGTGCAAAACATCATGAATGAAACTTTGTGCTATAAAAACTATACTACGATCATTAGCGTTACAGCATCATCATGAATGAACTTTGTGCTATAAAAACTATACTACGATCATTAGCGTTACAACATCATCATGAATGAAACTACAACGACAATTAAATGTTTTTCAAAAACACTTTAAGTGATATGAAATTATAAAGTTGTAGTTTTTATTTAAAGTCTATTTTTATAAATTTACACTGTACAGTTACAATTAAAGATCTTTCAAAAATCCTGTGAGTGGTGATGAACTTATTGCACTGTCGCTTCTATTTGCAAGTCCAGCCATTCGTCCGATCATAGAAGCCTCAACAGCTAATGCAAACGCCTCAGCCATTTTGACAGGATCAGTTGCAACAGCGATTGCAGTATTAACTAAAACAGCATCAGCTCCTAACTCTATTGCGTATCCTGCATGACTAGGAGTGCCGATACCTGCATCTATCACAACAGGAACAGACGATTGTTCAATTATCATAAGAAGTTCATCAGTTGCTCTAACACCTTTATTTGTTCCAATAGGAGAGGCGAGTGGCATAACTGTTGCCGTCCCAATCTCTTCCAATCTTCTTGCAAGTATAGGATCTGCTTGTATATAAGGCAGAACCACAAATCCTTCTTTCACAAGAATTTCAGCAGCCTTTAAGGTTTCTATCGGATCAGGCAGAAGGTTATATGGATTAGGAGTAACTTCAAGTTTTATCCAAGGCTCTAAGCCTGCTGCACGAGATAGTCTTGCAAGCCTCACAGCTTCTATATGATCTATAGCACCTGATGTGTTAGGAAGAAGTGTTATCTTCTCTTTATCAATATATGACAAAATATCATCAGATGGATTATCAAGATCCACTCTTCTAAGCGCTACTGTTACGATCTCTGAGTTAGATGCTTTTATCGCATCAGCCATTATATTATTTGAAGAAAACTTTCCTGTACCTATCATAAGTCTACTATTAAATTTTCTACCAGCTATTATCAAGTTACTACTCATATCTTTTACTCATCTATACACTCTTCCTTACTTATAAGTATTATATTATCGAAAAATAATTCAAGGTTTAATTCTGCTTTATATCGCAATTTATTATGATAGCATGCAGGTTGACATAAGTAACATGACACACATTTTGATGGATTAAACCTAAGTTCAGTTCTATCTTCATCTATAGTTAAAGCACCTGTTGGGCAAAATTTTGCACACATGCTACAATATACGCAATCGCTATCTATCTCTATCATATTAAAATATCTACCAGTTGGAACAGTGTCCACAAGCAGATCACCAAGTTTCATAATTGTATCTAAAAATCTTGCTCTACTATTTGGTTGATATGTTTCAAAACTAACTAAAACTCTATCTGGTTCTTCTCTAGGTATTAAATATGTTGCGACACTTTTTGCAGAGTCAACGCCTCTATTTTTATAGAACGAGAACATACCTCTACGATCAACAACCTCTTCAACTTTAACCTCTTCTTTGATCTCTACTATATCAAACTGTTTAGGAAACTGTATAACTATTTCAGATGATGTTTTAATAATCTCAGTTCCAACAAGTGATGAAAACACACCTGTTAACATTTCAAGGTTCTTTATACTTTCTGAGAATATTTTATAACCGTTTTTAATAACACACTCTTCACAGTCGCTATATCTAATAGTTATTTTTGATGCACCTGATAGATATAACATTAATAAATCAGTCATCTCTAATATACCGATACAATTTACAAATACGTTATCATCAGACTCAACTCTATCTGAACAGTATATATGTAGCGACCCGTTTTTTCTAATATTTTTAATCAGATACGTCATCATATCTTTATGAGTGTTAACGAGAAATCTATAAGAGTCTGTTGGACAAACATTCACACATATACCGCAATCGGTACATTTATCTCTATCAATTTTAATAGTCATGCCGGGGCGTTCACCCATTTTGATAGCATCAGTCGCACAATACATATGACATAAAGTACAATCCGATGATTTATGTCTAACACGAGTACATCTTAAAGAATTAACTTCAAGCGAGCGTGACATATTTTCAAAAATTTTATTCGCAAATCCTAATCTATCTATCATAATATTTTACTACCTAGGCACAATTAATCTAAACTCAGTTCCGATCTCTCTATGTAAGACTTCGATACTTCCGTTATGACTTGTCATAATCTCTTTACTAATAGGAAGTCCTAAACCTGTCCCGTGTGATGAGGTTGTAAAGAACGGTTCAAATATTGTTTTCATATTTTCTTTTGATATCCCTTTACCTGTATCGATTACAGATATAATAAAGTTATCTTTATCTTCTTTACTTTTCAAAGTGATTTCACCTTGTTCATCTATAGCGTTCATAGAGTTTGCTATCAGATTGATTAACACCTGTCTAAACTGAGATTTATCAACATTAATAGCTATATCTGTTGATTTATCTACTATAATCGTTATTTTCTGTTTTTTGCTACCTTGTTCAAGGAGCAACCTAATCGCAATTAGTTCATCATATAACGAAAATTGACTTTTTTTAGGCTCATTCTTTTTAGAGTACGATAATATATCTGCTGTTAATTGCTGTAACCTTTCTGATTCTGATGAGATAATCTTAATCATCTTTTGTAGATCAGGATCGTTCACAGCTTTCAATAATCGTTTAGCAAATCCACCTATTGATGTTAGAGGATTACGAATTTCATGAGCTATAGTAAGCACATAACTTCCTATCTCTGCAAGCGGTTTAGTGCTTTCAAACTTTTGACGAGATTCTGTTTCAAGATAGACAGAGTTTTTATATTTATTATACGTCTTAGAGTAGGTGAGAAACGATGATAAAAAGTTCGCAGATAGATTGCTTGAATAGATATGCTTATCACCGTATGGTTGTGGCGAATATGTTATAAGTAATCCAGAAAATTTATCTTCAATAATAAGTGGTGATAAGATTAGGCTGTTCTCTAATTTAACAGTATCAAACATCTCAAATATAGGATAGTCATCAATTGATGAGGCTCTATTATCGTTAATTAGTCTATTGATGTGAATTTCACTTATAGGCATAGATACTCTTCTAAAACTTTTAACAACTTCTTTATCGTATGGAGGAATTGACGCTATATCTAAACCTTTAAGTTCTCCTTTTTTCTCATTATAAAGCATTACAGCAGCTTTATCAAAAAGGTGAGAACAAAGCAGAGTGTTTAGAAGTTGAGGCAGTAATATCTCAAGAGGTTTATTCTCAGATGAACTTTTAGTGATATTAGATAACCCTTCATTAAAGTTCCAAGGCTCATGAGTTTCAAGTAAACACGAGATCATCTCTTTTAGAAATATAATGCTATCACTACTAATATCATTGCCACTATTTGGTATATATTGCAATTCAATATCTATTGAATTTATATCAAGTTTTAATGTTCGAGATGTTCCAAGTACTAGCTGATACATATTAGGGTTACCTTTATAGAGAGTTCTCTCTCCGCCACGTAAAGATGCTTTAACAGATAGTATTACACAGTCGTAATGGTTTTCTATAACATTAATTATTCTCATTTTTAAGTCCTATCAAGATTTGCAATAAGCAAGAATAAGTTTTTCAAGTTTTTGATTAATCTTAATCTATTTTCACGAACTTCAATATTTTCATCCATAACCATAACGTTATCGAAGAAGGTATTAATTATCGGTGCAAATTTTAAGAGTTCCTCTAATGCTTTATCAAATTCAGATTTATCCATATATAATTGTATAGAACATTTTTCAATAGCAACAGCTACTGCTCTTTCTTCATCTTTTTCAAATAAAGCAGATGAATATGTTTTATCATCAATATCGTTCTTCTTCAATATGTTGCTAATTCGCTTAAAGCTTGCAACAATTATCTGAAAATCTTCAGTCGTGCTAACATTAGAAATAAGTTTAGTTAATTTCTTAATCTTAATCGGGTGAGTATCACCGTTTGAAACAACTGCGTCAAATACCTCAGTTGAGATACCGTCACTATTTACAAGTAGTTGCTTATATCTCTCTAAGATAAAATTAATTACATTTTGTTTAATCTCAACTGCTTTACTGTCATCAACCGCAACTATATCTTTAAAATTGGTGTAAGCAACATCGACAATCTCACTTATAGTAATATCAAGATTGAATTCAACGATAATATTTAATATCGCAATTGATGCTCTTCTTAAAGCGTATGGATCAAGATTTCCTGTTGGTACTAGTCCTATCGCAAAAAATCCAGTTATCGTATCTATCTTATCAGCTATAGATATAATCTGTCCTTCAACAGATTGAGGCAGATTATCGTTTGCAGATTTAGGCTCATAATGTTCTTTAATTGCATCAGCAATATTATCAGCATACCCTTCGTTTCGAGCGTAATATCTACCTATTATCCCCTGGAGATCAGGAAACTCATAAACCATCTCACTCATTAAATCAGCTTTAGATATTTTGCAAGCTGTTACAATATCATCAGTTTTTGTAGGAGCGATTTTGTCAGCTAAATATTTTGCAACTTTCGTAAATCTTTCAACTTTAGCGTAACTGCTACCAAGCTTTTCATGAAAAGTTACACTTTTTAAATTTTCAGCCATACCAGTCATCTTTTTAGATAGATCGTTTTTATAGAAGAATAAAGCGTCGCTTAATCTTGCAGATAAAACTCTCTCATACCCAGATCTTATAATTGTAGGATCATCAACCACCATATTAGATATACCTATGAAATGATTTACAATCTCACCTTTAGAGTTAAATAGAGGAAAGAATTTCTGATTAACAGCCATAGTTGTAATTAATAACTCTTGAGGCAGTTTAAGATATGACTCATCAAACGATCCAACAACAGGGTATGGATACTCCACAAGGTTTGTCACAGTGTCTAATAATTTATCGTAATCTTTAAGATTGTATGATAGTTTTGCGGTTTCATCTAACATCATCTTTTCGATCATATCTCTTCTATTTTTATTATCTAAGATAACGTGTGCCGATTTTAATTTCTCGATATAATCATCAAAACTTGTAACATCTATTTTATGATTAGCAAGAAACCTATGTCCTAAAGTTTTGTTTGATGCTTTTATATTTGCGATCTCAATATCTAAAACATTTTGATTGTATAGAGATATTATAGAGTGTATCGGTCTTGCGAATTTATAATCAGTTGAACCCCATTTCATTGTTTTGTTAAATGGTATATCTTTTATCATTGATGGAATGAACGATGCTAATACTTGATCGGTTTTAATCCCTTCACTTTTTTTAACAGCTTGTAGATAATCACCTTTAGGTGTTGATGCTTTTGTAACAGATGATTTATCTAAACCTTTAGACTCGACAAATTTTAATCCAACAGCCGAGATTGATCCGTCATCATTGAACGCAATTTTTGCAGGAGGCCCAGTTACAAGTTGATCAACGTTTTTCTGCTGATCTTCTAAGTTTACGATATGAATTGTAAGCCTTCTAGGGGTCGCCATAGATTTAACACTTTCATAAGTGATGTTATTGATGTTTAACTGTTTCTCAGTTTCGTTTTTTAAATATTTTACAGCTACATCAACGAAGCTCGCAGGAATTTCTTCATGTAATATTTCTAGAAGATAGTTTGACATTATTAAACCTCAATAAGATTATATCTAATAAACCTGTTCGCACAGAGTTACTATTAAAATTTTAAACTAGTTATATTTATTTTACAAGTTAAATTTTACTACAATATATATATGATTATACCTTATTTATAAAGAGCGTTGTTAGAATTGTTGATATTAATTGTAAAACTAAATATTGTATGCTAAAGTACCGTAATTAATATATTTAAAGAAGTGGAGTTATTCATGCCTATTACACCTAATCAATTTAAAAGAGGTTCTAAGTTAGAGGAGTCGGGTGAACCTTACTCAGTTGTCGAGTATCTACACATAAAATGTGGTAGAGGCGGAGCAAATGTTAGAACAAAATTAAAGAATTTAATTAACGGAAAAGTAATCGAACGTACATATTCATCTGATGAAAAGATTAAAACCCCAGATTTTGAAGAGCGTAACATGCAATATCTTTATAAAGATGGCGATAACTATGTTTTCATGGATAACGATAGCTTTGAGCAGATAAATCTAACTGATGACGAGATCGGAGAGAGCAGTCTATTCATGCCAGAATCGTTAGAGGTTTATGTTCAACTATTCAATCAGAAACCGATCGGTGTTACATTACCTAATTTTGTTGAGTTAGAGATCACTCAAACAGATCCTGGCGTTAAAGGTGACACAGTTTCAAGTTCATCAAAACCTGCAACAACAATAACTGGTGCAACTGTGAACGTGCCATTATTTATTAATGAAGGCGATGTGATCAAAATAGATACTCGTGAATCTACATACGTGGAACGTGTTAGATCAGCTAGATAATTTGCTGGCTTAGTTTGTGGACAAGTTTGTAAGCGATACAATTATATTAACTAGCTAGTTCTCTAGATTGATTAACAAGTCAGTTTGTGGATAGTAGTTGGCTTATAGTTACTACTTTTATATCGTAACTAGATAGTTTATCTAGAGTTTATAGTTAATGCTTGTGAGTTGGTATCTATTAAGAGTGTCACATAATATTGATTAATAATGATAGTATCAGTTAAATAAATATACAGCAGAAAAGATTTGTAGTAGAGATAGATATACGTTATATACTTGCAGTAATGCAAAAAAATACAAATAAAATACCTTACGATATAAGAGAATGTTATGTTGATTAATAGACCCCTAGTTACAGTTTTTTCAGTTTTTGTATCATTATTTCTAACCTCATCATATATATATGCGTTAGATACGGATAATTCTTCAAAACCTGCTATCAGTGAAAATGAGATGTCGCTACTTTATTTAAAAGTTGTCAATCTTGAAGCTGAAGGTAAGTATGAAGAGGCGATAAAGATACTTGATGAGATGTTGGCAGTTGAAGAAAACGCTACATTTTATGAGAAATATATTTATATGTTAATTTATTCAAATGATATAGAAAAATCTTTAGCTACATCACTAAAAGCGAATAAATTATATCCAGATGACATTATATTTATCAAATTCTTAGCTCAGATATATGAGTTTAAAGAAGATTATGCAAAAAGCGTCAAATATCTTGATGCTCTTATACAAAAATCAGACACAAATATCGATTATGTTTTCATTAAAGCCTCAATACTCGTTAAAATGGGACAAAAAACTACAGCTCTAAAAGAATTTAACAAACTTATTAATATGGGTAACAGCAAATCTGAGTATTACGTTAATCGTGGTAATCTTCATCAAGATATGGGTAACATCAAGTTAGCTATAGATGACTATAGATCAGCAGTTGATATTGATCGCAATATGTTAGCACTTCTTAGGTTGTCAGATATTTATCTTAAAGAAAATAATAAAGAAGAATCTAAAAAATATCTAGAGATGATTGTGGGCAGTAACGAAACGATGGTTCTTCCTGAAATTAAATTAGGTGAGATTTATCTTGAAGATAAAGATTATCAGAAAGCAATCGAGTTATATCAAAACTTTGCTAAGAAGATGGAAGGGAAAGATAAAGTATCTGTATTAAAATATCTTGGTAACATTCAAGTTTCTATGGGTGATTATGATAATGCTTCTATAACATTTGAAGAGATATTGATGTTAGCACCTGAGGATACATTAAACTATTATTCAGCTGGATATCTAAATGAGTTAGCAGAGAAAAACGATAAAGCGTTAGCTATATATAATGACGCTCTTAAACTTCAACCAAATTTTGCATCAATTATCAAGCGTGTGTCTGTTATATATCTTTTAGATAATAAATCAGATAAATCTATAGAAGTATTAGCAAATATAGATGAAATTGAAAGAGATGTCGATTATTATCGTCTTCTGGCAGAGTCATATTTACAAGAAGATGAGAGTAAGCAAGCGGTAATAATTTTAAATGAAGGTTTAAAATCTAATCCAACATCAGATGAAATATTTTATTCATTAGCAATAGCGTATGATAAGTTAGATAAGCGAGAAGATTCAATAGTGAACATAAAGAAAGCTAATGAGTTATCTCCTAACAACCCTATATATCAGAACTTTTTAGGTTACATGTATGTTCTAAATGAGATTAATTTAGATGAGGCTATCAAGCTTATAACAAGTGCTTTAGATAAAGATCCTGATAATGCGGCATATCTAGATAGTTTAGGCTGGGCATATTTTATGAAGAAGAAGTATAAAAAAGCGTACAGCTATATAGAGCGCGCAGCAGAACTTGCACCTGATGAGAAGGAGATAGTTGATCATCTTGAAGAGATTAAAAAGAAACTTAAAATCAAGTAACAGTTTTAAGTTAATATTTCTATCACTTTTTGTATCAACCATATTTATCGGTTGTGCATCAAAGGGGCGTATTAGCGATATAGATATTGTTGATAATATGTCTTTTACTTTAAACGATAACGACACAATTTATTTTGATAAGTACACAGGAAAAGCTACTGTTTCATTTGTAAATTTTGGTGACATGTCATCATTTACGGCGTTAGTTAAGAAAGATGGCAATAACCTTAAATTAAATATATTAGGTGTATTTAATACAGTTGTTGCAGATATAACTTATAAAGATGGTTATTTATTAGCAAGTTCTAGGGGCGAGAATATCGCTAACAATATTTTAAGTGTTGTAACAGAAGAGCAGATGTCGGATATCGTTAGATATATGAATACAGAGTATATGTTAGCAATTAAAAGTTACGAAAGTTTTTACTCAGACGATATCGGTTTAGTTCACAAATCTACCTATCGAGATCTTTACAGCATTGTAAGTTACTATTATTCATCAACAGGAATTCCTAGAACGATTATTTTATCAGATGGTCATAGGGATATATCAATAAAGTTTCTAAACGCTAAAGGGTGGAGTTCATCAAAGTGAGTTTAATATCTGCTAAAAGTTATGCAAAGATAAATCTATTTCTTTATGTAACAGGTAAACGACAAGATGGTTATCACGATATATATACACTTTTTTTACCTATTGATATTCACGATGTTTTAACCATTAAACGAGCAGAGAAATTAGAATTTAGATCAAACAATAACACACTTCAATTAAATGACGACAATATAATAATTAAGACTGATACGATATTACGCAACGAGTATGGATTAGATATAAGTTACAGTATAGACTTAGATAAACATATTCCGATAGGTGCAGGATTAGGTGGAGGCAGTTCAAACGCTGCAACATACTTAAAACTTGTAAATACTGATAGTTCTTTAAATCTTACCGATGCACAGATGATATCTATAATGGAAAGAGTTGGTTCAGATACGGTATTTTTCCTTGATCCTAAACCTAAATTAGGTTATGGCAGGGGCGAAAAATTAGAAGATATTGATTTTAAAGTGGGGTTATTTCTGCTTATAATAAACCCTAATATATTTATATCGACGAAAGAAGTTTACTGTAGCAAAACATTACAGTTGACGGATTTTAAAACTATAGATATTATTAATGAAAGTTGTATATCAAACTATATTGATGTTATGCGATTAATGCATAACGATCTTGAAAGAGTTGTGCTTCCAGTTAATTTAATAATAAATGATATTATTGAGAAATTAAATAATTATGATGATAACTCTAAAGCGTTGATGAGTGGTTCGGGTTCGACAATTTTCTCAGTTTATGAGTCACAAGAGAGTTGTAGTAAGGCAGTATCTTATATATCCAGTATATATCCAGATTTTTATATTAAAGAGGCTTCTGTTATTTTAGAGTAGTTTAAGGAAACTATCAATGTGTTAAGTAGATTTATTTTTAACATTAATATGTTTTATGATTGTGGTGTTTATACATGATGATTAATATTAAATAGATGGAGCGATGTTATGGACTTTTTAGTCTTCTCAGGCAGTGCCAATAAGGCATTAGCAGAAGGAATAGCAACAAGATTAGGAATTAGACTTGGTGCTTGTACGGTAGGTAAATTTTCAGACGGCGAGATTATGGTTCGTATTAATGAATCAGTACGTGGTAGAGATGTTTTTATAGTTCAACCGACTTCATTCCCAACAGATACTAATCTAATGGAATTAATGATCATGACAGATGCACTAAAGAGAGCATCAGCAAACTCTATAACAGCAGTAATGCCATATTTTGGTTATAGTAGACAAGATCGTGCAACGGAGCCTAGAGTTCCAATCACAGCTAAATTGATAGCTGATTTATTAACTCGTAGTGGAATAAATAGATTAGTTACAATGGATCTTCACGCAGGGCAGATACAAGGGTTTTTCGACATTCCTGTTGATAACTTATATGCGTTACCTGTATTCACATCTTACTTAAAAGGATTAAATTTTTCTGCAGAGAATACTGTTATCGTATCACCTGATGCAGGTGGTGTTGCAAGAGCTAGAATATACGCTAAAAATGTTGGTGTTCCGTTAGCGATTGTTGATAAACGTAGATCAGCACCGAACCAATCTAAGGCTATGAATGTGATAGGAGATGTTGAAGGTAAAACGGCGATATTAGTTGATGATATGATCGATACTGCTGGAACATTAACTGAGGCTGCAAAAGCGTTAAAAGAGATGGGTGGAGCAAAAGCTGTTTATGCTATGGCAACTCACGGAATATTATCAGGTCCTGCGATTGAGAGAATTGTAAACAGTAGTATTGAGAAAGTTATTATAACAGACACAATAGATAACTCTAAGGTAGCAGGGATTAGTAAGATAGAAATTTTATCTGTTGCAGATATTTTATCTATGTCAATAGAGCGTATACATTTAAAAGAGAGTATCTCTTCTTTATTTTTAAATAACGAAAGTTAATTAGAGATTGCTAAATGTTAATAGTTGGACTAGGTAACCCAGGGACAGAATATACACAAACTCGCCACAATATAGGATTTATGTTGATAGACCGTATTGCGAGTAGGTTTAATATATCTATGAAGCGTAAGTTTCAAGGTATGTATGGAATTGGTGAGATATTAGGTAAGAAAGTATACCTTCTAAAACCAGAAACATATATGAATAGATCTGGGATATCTGTTAGAGAGTGTGCAGATTTTTATAAGATAGATGTATCAGATATTATTGTAGCGCATGACGATATCCATATACCGTTTGATAGTATAAAGTTAAAACATAACGGCTCGGCAGGTGGTCATAACGGTATTAAGTCTATGATTAATATGTTATCAACGCAAGAGTTTAAAAGGTTGAAGATCGGTGTTGGAATGGATATGGATGCAAAAGGTGGCGATCAATCTAGTTATGTGTTGGGCAAGTTTAATCGGTATGAGTTAAAGGCTATGGATAATATTTTAGCAAGATCGGAGTCGGCTATAGAGCTTACATTAACAGATGGTATAGTAAGAGCGATGAACGAGTTTAATTAATAATAGAATAAGTTTGCAAGTAGTTGATGGGTGGTTTAATTAATATTTATATAAGTTTGAATAAGTAGTTGGTGGACAATATAATAAGTATGAAGAAGTTTAAGTTTAATTGATAGTAGAATAAGTTTGAAGAAGTAACACTTGTAAGTTTTGCAAAGTTTGGTTTGATTTTATTTATATGGGTTTTTTAAAAAAACTATATTTAGTAAGTTAAATAAAGTTGTATCTTTTGATAATAATATTCAGATGAGAGGTGACTAAATGGATTTAAGTATTAATTATGTAGCTCCTGTTTTAGGATTAGTAGGGCTACTGTTTGCGATGGTTATTTATTTTTCTTTAAAGAAAGAACCAGCTGGGAATGCGAAGATGGTAGAGATTTCTGATGCTATTCATGAAGGTGCTATGGCATTTCTTTTTAGAGAGTACAGAGTTTTGGTTATTTTCATAGCGATAGCAGCGGGGCTTATGATGTTATCACCATCACTCGGTGTTTTAACGATGGTATCATTTCTTTTTGGTGCAGGCTCATCAGTTTTAGCAGGTTTTCTGGGGATGAAAGCTGCTACAATTGCGAATGTTAGAACATCAGAGGCTGCAAGAAGTTCAGGTATAGCGAAAGCGTTAAGCGTATCATATAGTGGTGGAGCTGTAATGGGATTATCTGTTGCATCTCTAGGTTTAATCGGAGTTGGAGTTCTATATATCTTTTTAGGAGATATTGTAGACGTTAAACATATCAACGGATTTGCGATGGGTGCATCATCTATTGCACTTTTCTCAAGAGTTGGTGGTGGAATATATACTAAAGCAGCTGACGTTGGTTCAGATTTAGTTGGTAAGATTGAAGCAGGAATTCCAGAGGATGATCCAAGAAATCCAGGAGTTATTGCAGATAACGTTGGTGACAATGTTGGTGATATCGCAGGAATGGGTGCAGATATATTTGAATCATATGTTGGTTCAATAATAGCAACTATGGCGATTGCAGCAACAGGTTCAATCGGTCTTATAGAGATGATAGGAATAACAGGTGCAGCAGAAGATGTTTCAAGATCAACATTAATGTTTGTACCTATTTTATTTGCTATATTAGGCTTACTAGCATCAATGATAGGTATTCTATCTATGAAGTTATTAAAGAATACAGATCCAGCTGGTGCATTAAGATATTCAACATTTATCGGAGCAGGTTTATTTCTTATACTTGCATTTGTTGGTGTAAAGTTTACAGGTGTTTCTGTGAATGTATTTTATGCAGTTTTAGTAGGTACAGTTGCAGGATTATTAATCGGACTTGTTACAGAGTATTATACATCAAGCAAACCGATGTTACGTATTGCTGAGGCTTCAAAAACTGGTCCTGCTACAAATATTATACAAGGGATAGCAGTTGGTTTAGAGTCAACTATTATGCCTATATTAATTATATGTAGTGCGATATTTATCGGAGATTATTTTGCAGGATTATACGGAATAGGTATCGCTGCAGTTGGTATGCTTGCAACAGTTGGAGTTACAATGACAGTTGATGCATACGGACCAATCGCAGATAACGCTGGTGGAATATCAGAGATGGCAGGGTTAGGCAAAGATGTTCGTAAGATCACAGATAGCCTTGATGCATTAGGAAACACAACAGCTGCAATGGGTAAAGGATTTGCGATCGGATCGGCAGCGTTGACGGCGCTCGCATTATTCTCAGCATATTCAGCAACTGCAAATATTGAGTCGATAAATCTTATGCAGACAGAGGTTATCATCGGTGCATTAATAGGTGGATTACTTCCATTTGTTATAGGTGCGATGACAATGACATCTGTTGGTAAAGCAGCTGCTGCAATGGTTGAAGAAATCCGTAGACAGTTTAGAGAAATTCCAGGCTTATTAGAAGGAAGAGAGGGTGTTAAACCTGATTCTAAAAAGTGTGTAGATATATCAACAAAGGCAGCATTGAAAGAGATGATATTACCAGGCGTAATCGCAGCAGTAGCACCGATAGCTGTTGGTTTTATATTAGGTAAAGAAGCGTTAGGTGGAATGCTAGGTGGAGCTACAATTACGGGTGTGTTACTAGCACTTATGATGGCGAACGCTGGTGGTGCATGGGATAACGCTAAGAAAGCTATTGAGAAAGGCGATATTGAAGGTGAAGAGAAAGGTGGAGATGCACATAAAGCTGCAGTTGTAGGCGATACAGTTGGTGATCCATTTAAAGATACTTCAGGTCCTGCGATGAATATATTAATTAAATTAATGAGTATCATTGCACTTATCATAGCACCATTAATAGCGTAAGATTTATTACATATTATTATTAGCGTAGCAACTATTATGCACAGTATTAATCGTGTAATAGTGATTGCAGTTGGCATTAGTATAGAAGTTATTATGTATAGCTACAAAAGTAGAAGTTTATATTTATTTAAAATATCTCTAGCTCTCTAGTATTTAGGGAGTTAGAGAATTCTTAATATCTGTGTGTGTGATTAAAATTATAAGTTATAAATTATAATTTTAATATTTAGATATTAATAAGTTATTAAGGTTAAGATATTAATAATTTATTATAGTTTAAATATTAAAAGTTTATAATGTGGAGTACAAATTGGGATTTTCAGCAGGGATAGTCGGTCTACCAAATATCGGCAAATCAACATTATTCAACGCATTATCTAAGGCACAAAATGTAGCAAGTGAGAATTATCCTTTCTGCACAATAGATCCAAACAAGGGTATAATCCCTGTTCCAGATGATAGAATGGATTTTATTATACAGTATGTAAAACCGAAATCTATCGTTCCAACAACAGTAGAGTTTGTAGATATCGCAGGACTTGTAAAAGGTGCTAGTAAAGGTGAGGGGTTAGGTAATAAATTTCTAACAGATATCCGTCAAACCGATGCTATAATCCATTTAGTTAGAGCGTTTGATAATGATGATGTTCATCACGTAGAAGGCTCGGTTGATCCAGCGAGAGATATTGATATAATTAACACAGAACTTGTAATATCAGATATGGAGATTTTGGAACGTGCTTTAACTAAATACTCTAAGACAGCAAAATCTGGTGATAAATCATTATTAAGAAAAGCTGAAATTATAACAGAACTTGTAAAAGGTTTAAACGATGGTTTAAAACTTAGATCTATGATCGATGGCAATTTAGAGTTTGAAGAGTGTATAAGAGAGTATCAATTATTAACAGCAAAACCTATCCTATATTTAGCAAATGTGAATGAAGAAGATCTTGCAACGGACAATGAATATTGTGCGAAGATACGCAAAATCGCTGAAGGTGAGGGTGCTAAATTTCTAAAAATATCTGCTAAGATGGAGTGTGAGCTTCAAGATCTATCAGATGAAGAAACGAAAGAATATTTAGAGTCTGTTGGTATTAGTAAATCTGGTTTAGAGAATTTAATTTTAAACGGTTATGCACTGCTAGGACTTGTAACATATTTTACAGCAGGCGAGAAAGAAGTTAGAGCATGGACGATCACATCAGGAATGACTGCAAAAGAGTCAGCAGGAAAAATTCACTCAGATATTGAGCGAGGTTTTATCCGTGCAGATGTCTGTTCATATTCAGATTTTGTCGAACTTAAATCTTTAACTGTTGCAAAAGAGAAAGGCAAGTTAAGAGTAGAAGGTAAAGAATATATTGTGAAAGATGGTGATATAATATACTTTAGGTTTAATGTATAATATGTTTAAAATAAATATTATTGTTGTTTTTTTATTGGTTGTATCGATCACGAATGTGTACTCTCAACTAGAGCTTGATACAGATTCAGATTCGGCAGCACGAGGCAAACTTGTCAATACTGATACTGATAATAGTAGCGATAATGATAGCGATAATGATAATGAAACTGAAGTTGAAGTTGAAGAAATAATTGATCCAGATGCAGCGGGCACATCGATGGATTCTAATAACATTTTAGCAGATGTTCCGATCGATGATATCATCGAGGCTGTTGGAGTTATCAAAGTTTCTGGTGTAAATTTTAGAGGTGAACCGAACGAGAAAAGTCGTATAGTTCGTAAATCTCTTCAAGGCGAGCGTATCATTATTCTTGGAGAAACAAAAGATTGGTTTCTAGTTAGAATGTACAATAACCGTGATGCTTACATATTCAAAAAGTATGTTAAAATAGACAGGATTTATACGAACGAAAGAGGCACAAATAAATCAGTTAATAAGAAAGTTTTTATAGAGATTGATGATCTAGTAGATGAGTTTAATCTTGTTGTTAGAAAATCAAAATATGCTAAAACAAATCGTATTATCCCTTATCTAGAGATTTTAGATGCAAAGAAAGTTAGAGGAAAAGTAATTATCACTTTTTTATATTCTGCAAATAATCTAGATGGTAAAATTGTTCCATCACTTAAAAGCAATGGGATACAAGATGAAACGATATATTTTCTTGAGCATCTTATTTCTAAACTTATGTTATCAGATGTGAGTGAGATTGAGGTTATAATTAAAACACCTATCTTTAATTCTACTGGAGTTTTTGCAAAAGGCAAAATGAGTGAGTACTCTAAATTATATGTTGATGTTTCAAAAGTTGATTTACGTGATATCAAAAAGGATGAGAGATTTTTATGGAAATATATAAAATCAACTCATGACAAAACAGATCTTTTCAGAAGTTACCCTTATTAGTTTATATTAGGAGTTTGATATGTCGTTCACACATTTTGATGAAAATGGCGCAAGCAGAATGGTTGATGTATCTGAAAAACAGATAACAAAACGTACAGCAGTTGCTGTGTCAACAATACAGATGAAGAAAGAAACATTGCTTGCTATATCAGATATGAAGATAAAAAAAGGTGATGTTTTAGAGGTTGCAAGGCTCGCTGCCATCATGGGTGTTAAACAAACATCAAGCTTAATTCCGTTATGTCATCCATTGAGTATTTCTGCTGTTGCAGTGGACTTTACTATTGATACTGAAAAATCAACTATAACATCAGAGGTTACAGTTACTGTATCATCACAAACAGGTGTTGAGATGGAAGCGTTAACTGGAGCATCAATATCAGCACTTACAATATATGATATGTGTAAAGCGATAGATAAAGATATGGTTATGAGTGATATAAAATTGATGAAAAAAAGTGGTGGCAGATCGGGAGAATATATTCGTAATGGATGAAAAAAGTATATCTAAAATCATAGACAGTTTTAAGAGTTATTTTAGAACAGCAGGGAAAGATAGTGCTGTTATCGGTTTGTCAGGTGGAATAGATTCAGCAGTTGCTGCAAAGATTGCGATTGAAGCATTATCTGTATCAAAGGTGAAACCGTTTTTTCTTCCTTATAAATTATCAAGTGATCAGTCAAGGATAGATGCAGAAGAGTTTGCAGATAAATTTAAGCTTAATTTAGAAACTATTTATTTGACAGATATTGCAGATAGATATTATGAACTTGATACAAATAAAGATATGTCAAAACTCCGTGTTGGAAACTTTTTATCAAGACTTAGAATGAATATTTTATTTGATAACGCAGCGGCGAGCGATTCATTAGTTGTAGGCACTTCAAACAAAACTGAGATAATTTTAGGCTACGGCACTCTATATGGCGACAGTGCATCATCTGTAAATCCGATCGGTGATTTATACAAATTTCAAGTATACGAGTTAGCTAGATATTTTGAAATTCCGACATCTATTATAGATAAAAAGCCAACAGCAGATTTATGGGAAAACCAAACAGATGAAGATGAGTTAGGTTTTTCATATATTGATATAGATAAACTTTTATACTCAATATTAGATCAAGAACTTAGTCGAGAAATGATACTTGAAAAGTTTGATAAAAGACTAGTTGATGGAATTGTGAAAAGAGTTCTGAACAATTCGTTTAAGCGAAATGTCCCTTTTATATGCAGTATGCCTGATACGAACAGTGTCGTTGTAAACGGTGATATCGTAGAAATAGATAATAAAAATATAAATAATAAAAACAAAAAAAGTAGAAATATAGATGAAATTTTTAGGAGTATTCAATAATGCTTGATAGTAAAAGTAAAGGAAAGATTTTATATGAAACTTTAACATTTGATGATGTTTTAGTTATGCCAGCGTATTCAACAGTATTGCCATCAGAAGTTTGCACACGAACAAATTTAACAAAGTCAATAGTGTTAAATATACCGTTAATTTCTGCAGCGATGGATACAGTAACAGAGGCGAAACTTGCGATTGCTATGGCACAAGAGGGTGGTTTAGGTTTTATTCATAAGAATATGACTATTGAAGAGCAAGCTGATGAGGTCGATAAAGTTAAACGATCTGAGAGTGGAATGATCGTTGATCCGATCACAATAGAGCCAGACAGACCAGTATCAGATGCGTTAGAACTTATGGCTAAATATAAGATTTCAGGAATTCCAGTTATCAAAAAAACAAAATTAGTAGGTATCTTAACTAATAGAGATTTACGTTTTGTGAAAGATACATCAATTCTTGTTTCAGAGTTTATGACTCACGAAAATCTAGTAACGATATCAGTTGGAACATCGTTTGAAGATGCTATTGAGAAACTTCATAAGCATAGGATTGAGAAATTATTAGTAGTAGATGACAAATATAATCTAAAAGGTTTAATGACTATAAAAGATATCAATAAGCGTCTTAAATATCCATTAGCATCTAAAGATGTGTTGGGTAGATTGCTTGTTGGAGCAGCTGTTGGAACAAGTGATGATACGCTTGAAAGAGTTGCAGAGTTAGTTAATAAAAAAGTTGATATAATAGCAGTTGACACAGCGCATGGTAACTCTGCAAAAGTTATACAGATGGTTAAAACTATCAAGAAGAAATATCCATCACTACAACTTATGGCAGGAAACATTGCATCTGGTGATGCTGTTAAGCGTCTTGTTGATGTTGGTGCTGATGTTGTGAAAGTTGGTATCGGCCCTGGATCAATATGCACAACTCGTATAGTATCAGGCGTTGGTGTACCTCAAATTTCAGCTATTATAGATTGTGCTAAAGCTGCCAAGAAATTAGGTATCCCTATCGTTGCAGATGGTGGGATAAAATATTCTGGTGATATAGTTAAAGCGATTTCAGCTGGAGCAAATGTTGCGATGATAGGTTCATTATTTGCAGGAACGCTAGAAGCTCCTGGCGATATAGAATTGTATCAAGGCAGAAGTTATAAAGTTTATCGAGGAATGGGATCGGTTGGTGCTATGAAAGATGGCAGTCGTGATAGATATTTTCAAAACGATGCAATTATAGATTCTAAACTTGTTCCAGAAGGTATCGAGGGTAGAGTTCATTTTAGAGGCGAACTATCTCAAACTGTTTACCAGTTATTAGGTGGATTAAGAGCAGGCATGGGTTACGCTGGTTGCAAAACGATTGATGAATTAATCACTAAATCTAAACTTGTAAAAATCACAGGTTCAGGATTAACAGAGAGCCATGTTCACGATGTTCAAATCACAAAAGAAGCTCCTAACTACTGGACAAAATAAATAACGATTGTAGAATTTCAATTAAGATAATTTATTAGATGTTAGAATTATATAGATGCTAGAATTATGTAGCTATATAATTTTGGCATCTTTTTTTGTTTATAATGACTATTATTATACTACTTTTTTGTATTTAATTTAATTATTTATCTACTGTTTCTCGTTCTAAATAGTAATGATGTGGTAGATATTTCTACATTTTACAGTAAACTTTCAGCTAAAACCCTTATGTTTAGATAGATTAGATAAGTAGAATTATAGATAATAATGATGAGAAAATTATCAATATACTCTTTCAGATATTAGATATAATAAACTTGTTTTATATAATTGTTGTGCTATGTCTTGCCACAATAAGTAGAATGTGATATGCTGTGATATGAAATTACTTAGCATTATCATGTGTTTAGAGTGATTTTATATTGATTTATGTTTAATGGATAAAAAGGTTGCAATAAATATGGTGAGGAAAAATAATGCCGCAGACGAGATTTGAACTCGTACAAGCGTTGCTCACCACCCCCTCAAGATGGCGTGTCTACCAATTCCACCACTGCGGCATAGTCTTAGAATTTATAGTAATAAATCTATATTGTCAATAATAATGATTATGTATGGATAATGTTGTTACTATATCTTTAATATTGCAATATTTTGGAAATATAACTAAAATGTAATTAGAATGAGTAATTTTTGATACGAGGTATAAGTTGATAAACTTCACTGATGTAAATCTATCTTTTACGGCAGGAATGAATGCGTTAAATGGTGTTGACCTTGAGATAACAAGGGGCGAGTTTGTATATGTTATCGGTAAATCTGGAGCAGGCAAATCATCATTTTTACGTTTAATTTATGCAGATGTCATGCCAACACGTGGTCTTGTGAAAGTAGATGGTTGTGATATTAGATCGTTAGGCAGATTACAGATACCTTATTTTAGAAGAAAAATAGGTATAATTTTTCAAGACTATAAGTTAATAGAAAGTTGCACGGTTTTTGATAATATCAAGCTTGCAACCGATATATATTATAAATTAAGATCGGAAGTAAAAGATGATATATATCTACTTTTACGAGATGTTGGAATATTTGAAAAACGTGATGAACTTGTATGTAATTTATCAGGTGGAGAGAAACAGAGGGTAGCGATAGTTAGGGCTTTAATTAACAATCCTCAAGTAATAATCGCAGATGAGCCAACAGGTAATTTAGATCATGAAACTGCAGAAAATATTATGCAGATACTTAATAAATTGAGATTAGCAGGAACAACAATTTTGATAGCAACACACGATGATAATATTAGACAGCGATATCCTGCACGAGAGATTAGATTAGATAAAGGGAAAGTTATCTCTGATATGGGTGCTGATAGTGAATAATATAGTTAAAAACCGAAGCAAATTTATATACTTATTTATGCGTGGATTTAGAAACTTTTTAAGAGATTTTAAATCTAATATAGTCACATTTATCACAATCATCACGTTGATTATTCTGTTCAATATATTTAATTTAACATCGGTTGTGATCTCATCATTTCTATCATCTACAACATCTGTTGATTCGATAAGGGTTTATATGTTGGATGCAGATAAGGGTGATATATCGAAATTATCAACAGATCTAATATCGTTTGATGGAGTGGTTGATGTACAGATTTTTCTTCCAAGTGATTCGAAGAAGTTTATTGAAGCGAACACATCTAACATCAAAGGTTTAGATAAATTTTCTGAACAATTTTTTCCAACATTTATAGATGTTAAATTAAATGCTGAAGGTATTGATAATATCAAGGTATTGAAAGAAGAGATGTATAAATTGAGTAACGTTGAGTTTGTAAGTTACGGAGAGAAAGTTTTAGGCAAGTTTTTCCAGATAAAATTTATAACAAATGTGTTTATAATAGTGTTACTAATTCTTGTGTGTTTATCTCTAGCTTCAGTAATATTTAATGCAACTCGTATAAGTTTATATAAATATAATGAAGAGATGAAGGTATATTTATTAGTTGGTGGCACACGTCCATTTATATCAATGCCGTACATATTTTCATCTATGATAACATCGTTAGTCACATCAATTTTAGCGATAGTAATATTTGTTATGTTGTCTAGTTTTTTGAATTCATTGCTAGTAGATATAGATATTTTTATGAAAACTCCTCCTGTTTGGCACTACATATTTCAGATAATAATCCTTAATATATTTTCATTAATTTCTTCTGCAATAAGTGTAGTGTTATTTATAAAAAGAGTGTCGTCGGTTAATGATGTTTAAGATATTTTTTATACTTTTCTTTTTACTCTCTTTCTGTTACAATTCTTACTCTTCTAATGATTATAAAGAGTTGCGATCAGCTATCAAAAAAGAGGAAAAAGAACTTTTACAACTTAAAAATAGCGGTAAAGATCTATCTAAGAAAATCAGCTTAATTAACTCTAAGTTGGAAAACCATAAGAACGCATTAAGGTTATTAAATGATACGATCTCTGGTAGCAGTAAGAGGCTTAAAGAGATAGAGCGTGATGTTGCTAAAAAAGAACGTGAGATTAGAGAAAATAAAAAAGCAATCTCAAGAAGTATGGTTTATTTAGTGGACTCATTAGAGCATGGCGTTGCGAATATTTTAATAGCAAGAGATGATAAAGTAGATGTTGTTGCATCTATGGAAATATTATCTTTAGCGAATGATAAACTTTTACGTTATATCGATGTCTTAAATTTAGATATCGAAAATTTAGATATCTTAAAGCAAGATGCTAAACTTGAGTCTGATAATTTAAGTGAGATTAAAGCACTTAGAGAGATCGAGCTTAAAGCAGTTGTTGATGAAAGCAACAGTTATAAGAAAGCGCTTAAAGAAGTTAAAGGTGATGAGAACGCTCAAAAAGCAGTTGTCAACAATTTGAAACAGCGAGAGAAAGCATTAGAGCGACGTATCAAAGAATCAGAAGATCGTAAGAAGAGAGAGCTTGCTGCAAAGAAAAAGCGTAATGCAAATAATCGCAATGCACGAGAAATTACAAGAGAAAATAATAAAGTAGTTGAAGGCAGTTCAGCGTTTGCAAAATCTAAAGGCAGTTTAGCTTATCCTATAAAGGGTAAGATAGTTGAAAAGTATGGCAGACATCTGATAGAAGATGCGAACACATATTTTTTTAATAAAGGTATCCGTATATTATCTACATCAAACGCAGTAGTAGTTTTGCCGTATAATGGTAAAGTTGAGTTTGCAGATTATGTTAAAGGTTTTTTAAATCTTGTGATAGTTAGTCATGACGGTGGGTATTATACGGTTTACGGTAATTTAAGTTCAGTAAACGTTTCAGCGGGAGATATATTGAAGAAGGGTAGTTCGCTCGGGATGATAAATGGGTCTGAATCTATACCATCACAATTATATCTTGAAATTAGAAAATCAGAAGATGCTTTAAATCCAGAAATTTGGTTTAGATAGATTGTATAAATAATATTAAATTGTTAGTGAGAATATTTTATGAAAACATTTTTTAAGACTCTGTCAGTTCTTGTAGTTGCCGCAACATTTTTATTCGGTTCATATTTTGGTATAAACTTTCTTAGTAATAAGCAACAAGTGATTGCTGCAGAAGGCGATAAATATAAGGCGTTAGAGTCTTTTGGACAAACGCTATCATTAATAGAGTCATCTTATGTAGATGATGTTGAACAGCAGGAGATAATTTACGGAGCGATCAAAGGTATGCTTCAATCATTAGATCCACACTCAACATTTTTCACACCAGCAACATATAAATCATTTAAGATCGGAACAACAGGTTCATTTGGTGGACTAGGTATAACGATTGGTATGAGAGATGAGATGATAACTATCATATCGCCGATTGATGGTACTCCTGCTGCGAAAGCTGGAATAAAGTCAGGTGATATAATTATCAAGATAGAAGATGAATCAACAATGGGAATGACATTAGAAGATGCAACATCTAGAATGCGTGGTAAGGCTGGAACTAAAATTAATATCACTCTTGCAAGAAAGGGCGAGAATGAGCCTATTGAACTGGTTATCGTACGTGACATTATAAAAATCAAATCTGTTAAATATGAGAAGATAGATGATATCGGATATATTAGATTAGCTCAATTTCAAGACAGCTCAACTAAAGAGATGTTAGAGGCGTTAAAAGCTTTAGAGAAAGAGGGTGTTAAAGGATATATATTTGATCTACGAAATAACTCTGGTGGATTATTGACAGAGGCGATCAACATATCTTCATTATTTTTAGAGAAAGATAAGACTGTTGTTTACACAAGAGATAGATCTAAAAAAGAGAACCATTTTAAAACTCGCAATGTTGGTTTTAGAGATACGAAGAAACCTATTATAATGATAGTGAATGAAGGATCAGCATCAGCGTCAGAGATTTTAGCTGGAGCATTTCAAGATTACGAAAGAGCGTTAGTAATAGGAACAAACACATTTGGTAAAGCATCTGTTCAATCTATAATTGAGATGGCAGATGGTTCGGCTGTAAAATTAACAACTGCTAGATATTATACACCACTTGGTAGATCAATACAGGGTACAGGTGTTAAGCCTGATATCGTTGTTGAAAGTGGAAAAGTAGAGATAGATAAAAATCAAAGATTTCTTAAAGAGTCAGATCTAACTAATCATTTAGTTGGTGAAAACGAGAAGAAGAAAGCGAAAGAAGATAAAACTAAAAAAGTTTCAAAAGATGATAAAAAGAAATCATCGGAAATAATTCAAGATGGAGATTATCAGTTCATGTCTGCTATGCAGTTATTGAACGGTATTATAAAATATGGCAAGACCAACGACTAAGAAACCTGCAGCTAGAAGACCTATTAATAGTAGGAGACCTGCAACTAGACGTGCTAAGAAATCGTCTAAAATGTATATCCTTTACTTTATGGCACTTGCACTAGTGCTTACTATTTTTATCGGATTATCTATCTACACTTTATCAGAAGATAGAAATGCAGCTGCAGCAAATAACGGTGAAAGTAATAACTCAAAAGATATTGCTAAAAAAGATAGCAGTAAGCAAGAGCAATTAAAAGAGGTTGCTGCAGTTAGTGATATGGTTAGAGATAATGATATCCTATCTAAAATTAATCTTATTTTAATGGATTATGAAGTAGCAGAATCATCTATAAGTGAAGTGGTTAGGGATAATGATGCAGGACAAGATATCTTTATTCATATTGCGTTAGTACCCTCTTTATCTAAAGAGATCAGAGGCACACTTAAAAAGATTTTAAAAGCTAATGAGTATAAGACAAAAGATATTAGTAATAAATTAATTGCATCTGACAATATTAATAATATTGAAATTGTGTTCTTTGATAGTTATAAAGAGTTGAAAGAAGTTAAGAGTAATAAGAGTGAGCCTGAACGTCCAAAAACGGTGGCTAAAGTTGCACCTAAGAAAAACGTAAAAGCTTTAGTTGTTAAAGAGAAGGCAAAAGCTGTTAAGGCAAATGATGGAAGACCTACTCCTCCTGCAAGATCTGAAGTAATAGTTAGAATGGCTATTTTGTTAGATGATGCTGGTGCTAACTATGAGATTATAGAGCGATTTTTGATGGAGAATAAATATCCAGTAGCAGTCGCTGTATTGCCATACTTACAATATTCAAAAGAGATAGCTTATGCTATTTCATCATATAAGAAAACTTTATTTCTACACCTTCCGATGCAGCCTAAATCGTATCCAACAACAGATCCTGGAGAGGGTGCACTACTTGTTAATATGCCTGAGGTAATAGTTAAGGAGTTAACAAAAAAAGCACTTGATTCTTTCGATGTTTATGTTGATGGTGTGAACAATCACATGGGCTCAGCTTTTACAGAAGATAGAGAGAAGATGAGACAAGCATTATCAGTTGTGAAAGGTTACACAGATTTATTTGTGGATAGCAAAACATCATCAGGATCGGTTGCTTATGATGAGTGTGTGAGTCAAGGTATGCGTTGTGCAATGAACAATCATTTTATAGATAATCAAAACGATGTTAATAAAATAATTGAAAAGTTATATGAAGCTGCAGAGTATGCAAAAAAACATGGTGAAGTTTTAGTTATAGGACATATGCGTAGCAAAACTTTAGATGCACTTGAGATTGCACTTCCGATATTAGAAGACAGAAAGATTATTATTGTGCCTGTAGAGCAAGTAGTAAAATAGTAATAGATTAGATGCAAATTATTGTATTTTTGATATTAGAAGACAGAAAGATTATTATTGTGCCTGTAGAGCAAGTAGTAAAAAAGTAATAGATTAGATGCAAATTATTGCACTTTTGATATTAAGGTACAGAAAGATTATTATTGTGCAGTTTGTAAGTAATAAAATAGTAAGATAAGAAAGTAAAAATATTATGTTAATTTTAGGTATAGAAACCTCTTGTGATGAAACCTCTTTAGCACTCTATAATTCAGAGTCGAGCTTTATTGATGGTAATAATCAGTATAAAGGTAAGATAGTTGCTTCAAAGATTTTTTCACAAGATTTTATCCATTCACGTTTCGGTGGTGTAATTCCAGAGATTGCATCACGTAATCATATTATTAAAATTAAACCTTTATACGAAGATCTTTTAAAAGATGCGTGTATATCTCCTAAGGATATAGATGTTATCGGTGTAACTACAACTCCAGGCCTTATAGGTTCTTTATTTGTAGGGGTTAGTTTTGCCAAAGGATTGGGTTACGCACTTTCAGTTCCGGTTGTTCCTATTCATCATTTATCGGCTCATATTTTAGCAGCCGAGCTTACGCATAGAGATCTAAAACCTCCATACTTAGCATTAATAGTTTCAGGTGGACACACGCATATTTTTGATGTTGATGTGTCGTATAACTTTAGGTTGATGGTGCGAACTGTTGATGATGCAGCTGGTGAAGTTTTTGATAAAGTTGCGAAAGTGATTGCGGGGATTTATCCAGGTGGAGTATATATTGAGAACCTTGCAAAAACTGGTGATAAGTTAAAGGTAAGATTTCCTATAGCGTTTAGAAAAGAAGATAAGTTTAGTTTTTCAGGTTTAAAAACTTCGGTAATAAATTGTATTAGATCAGGTGAATACAGCAATGAAGATGTAGCTGCATCGTTTCAACATACTGTTGCGAAAACTTTATCGGATAAAGTTTTTACAATTGCAGATAGGTTAGGTAGAGATAAAATAGTTGTATCAGGTGGGGTTGCTTCAAACGGTTATTTGCGAGAAGTTTTTCAGTCAAACAATAAGTATGAAGTTTATTTTCCTACAAAATATTTATGTACAGATAACGGAGATATGATAGCGTACGCTACATATAAATTTTATTCAAAGAAGGAGTTTTTGTCTATGGGTGCGACTGCATCGGACAGAATGTAGGATATATTATGGGTGATTTTTTTAGAGATAATTTAGCTAAATCGGATCTTGTAGCAGCACCGATGGCGGGTATATCTATACCACCATTTAGAAAAATTTTAAGAAAGTTTTTTGATGGATTAGTTTACAGTGAGATGATATCAGTTGAAGGTTTATCAAGACTTGGTAAAGAAAGTGTGGAGTATTTAAATAGATATGAAGGTGAGCAGTTATTAGTTCATCAGCTGTTCGGTGGTAATCCATCAACATATTCTGAGGCTATAAAAGTGATAGAGGATACGCACCATATAGAAGCGTATGATGTGAACGCTGGTTGTCCTGTTAGAAAGGTAATGAAGTCAAGTTCAGGTTCAGCATTGCTTGAAGATTTGCCAAGACTTAGAGCTATAATGAAATCGATTAGATCATCAACAGAGAAACCTTTTTCATTAAAGATAAGGGTGGGGATTGATGATAAAAAGTTAGTATATAATGAAGTGCTAAATATTGTAGAGGGCGAGGGTGTGAACGCTCTTATCATTCATGCAAGAACGAAAAAGGATCAATTTTCAGGCACAGTTAGATATGATATTTTAGAAGAGGTTGCATCGAAAGCAACAATTCCAATTATCGGTAACGGTTCGGTATATGATTACGATTCTTATTTGAAAATGAAGTCAACAGGTGTTGATGGAGTAATGATCGCACGAGGAATGATGCACACACCATGGCTTTTCAAAGTTATTGAGAGTAAGGGCGATTATTCAATAAGTAGTAAGGAGATATTATCGTTGTTGTTAGAGATGTATCAAGATATGAAAATAGAGGCGTTAAGACGTGATGATGAACTAGAAAGATTTAAAAAGATAAATCATTACAAGCAGATATTTATAAAATTTTCATTATGGTTCTCAAGAAATTTACGTGACGCTACAACGTTTAGAAAAAACTTATATCAGTGTAAAGATATTAGTGAAATAATAGATCAAGTTGATATATTTTACAAATCAGCGTAGTGATTTAGATGTTATAAATTATGGCGAATTAGAGATATGTATGTAATGTTAAATTAAGTTTATAAATAGTAAATAGGCAGTTATGATTAGTAGCTTGTATAAGTAAGAGAGCACGCAAGATAGGTGTTCATGTTTTATAAATTATGGTAAATTAGAGATATGAAATTCAAATTAAATTCAATATACGAACCAGCAGGGGATCAGATAGAGGCTATAGCAGATCTGGTTACGAACTATAAAGATGGTGTTAAACGTCAAGTTCTTTTAGGTGCAACAGGATCTGGTAAAACTTTTACAATGGCAAACGTTATCACAACTCTTAATGTGCCGACGTTAATTATTGCACATAACAAAACATTAGCAGCACAGTTATATGGAGAGTTTTGTAGATTTTTTCCAGATAACGCAGTCGAGTATTTTGTAAGTTATTATGATTACTATCAGCCAGAAGCGTACATGCCATCATCGGATACATATATTGAAAAAGACTCATCAATCAATGAAGAGATAGATAAATTAAGACACCGAGCAACAAGAAGTTTAGTTGAAAGAAGAGATGTAATTATTGTTGCATCAGTTTCATGTATATACGGTTTAGGATCTAAAGAAACCTACACTGATATGAAGCAAGATATATCGGTTGATCAAGAGATGACAGTAGATCACTTAACAGATGTGTTGATACAGATAAGGTATACAAGAAACGATTTTGATTTTCATCGAGGAACGTTCAGAGTAAAGGGAGATACGATTGAGATCTTTCCATCTCACGAAGACTCGTTAGGTTATAGAATAGAATTTTTCGGTGATACGATAGAGAGGTTGTCGGAGTTTGATTTTATAACTGGTAAGACGCTTAAAGTTTTTGACAGTTTAGCGATCTATCCAAACACTCATTATGTTACTCAAGCTATCACAACAAATAATATTTTAGAGCAGATGAAAAAAGATCTATTACTTAGATCTAAAGAGTTCATTGATCAAGATAAACTTTTAGAAGAACAGCGTATAACTCAGAGAACTATGTATGATATTGAGATGATTAAAGAAACAGGACATTGTACTGGTATTGAAAATTATTCACGATATTTTGATGGTAGAAAACCTGGTGAAACTCCACACACTCTAGTTAGTTATCTACCAGTTGATGCACTTGTGATTATTGATGAGTCGCACATGACAGTGCCTCAAATTAGAGGTATGTATAATGGGGATAGAGCTCGTAAAACTAATCTAGTAGAGTTCGGTTTTAGACTTCCAGTAGCTTTAGATAATAGACCATTAAAATTTGAAGAGTTTGATGCATCGTTAAATAAAGTTATGTATGTTTCAGCAACTCCAGATAATTATGAGATAGAGGTATCAAACGGTATCGTTGCAGAACAGATTATTCGTCCAACTGGATTGCTTGATCCGATAATAGAGATTAGACCTGCAAAGACACAAGTTGATGATCTATACAATCAGATTGTGATAAGGGCAGCGAAGGGCGAGAAGATTTTGGTTACAACTCTCACTAAACGTATGTCTGAAGAGTTGACAAAATATTATAAAGAGCTAGGTGTACGAGTGGAATATCTTCACTCCGATATAGATACGTTTGAAAGAATTAAAATTATTAAATCTCTACGTTTAGGAGAGTTCGATGTTCTAGTTGGTATCAATCTTCTTAGAGAGGGTTTAGATATTCCTGAGGTAACATTGGTTGCTATTTTGGATGCAGATAAAGAAGGTTTCTTGCGTTCAGCAAAAGCACTTATTCAAACAGTTGGACGGGCTGCAAGGAATGTTGATGGCAGGGCGATATTTTATGCAGATAGAATTTCTAAAGCTATGCAGCAAACGATGGATGAAACAGGTAGAAGAAGAGAGAAACAGTTGGAGTATAATAGAGTTCATAATATAACTCCTGAGACTGTGAAAAGCAATATAGGTGATGTATCATTTTCTGTGTACGAGAAAGATTATTCAACTGTTGATATCAATAAAGATAAAATAAAGTTGTCGGGCAATAAGAAGAAGGATATAATACATTTAGAGAAAGAGATGTTTAAAGCTGCCGAGAAACAAGATTATGAATATGCGGCAAAATTAAGAGATATGCTTTTTGAGTTGAAGAGTAAATAATCGGTGACCATTTATATAAATTTTCTTTTTTGGAGAGACTATGTTAAGTAAAGCAACTAGAGTTGTAATGTTTTGGGCTATTGTGTTTTTTGTTTTTGTGATAACACCTATTCTTGGTGTGTCATTATATATATATATGATAATGGATACGTTGCCTCCAATAGAGGAAATTAGTCAATTTAAATATTCAGAACCGATGAAAATATACGATCGAAATGGTGATATAATTGCAGAGTTAGGACAAGAGCGTCGCTATCCAGTACCGTATGCATCACTACCATCTTTTCTAGGCAAAGCTGTTGTTGCAGTTGAGGACTCAAGATTTTATTTACATAACGGTGTGGATTTGGTTGGTATAACAAGAGCGTTTGTAGCGAATGTAAAAGCTGGAAGAATTGTTCAAGGTGGTTCAACTTTAACACAGCAGTTAGTTAAGATACTATACCTTAACCCAGAGAAGAAACTTAAAAGAAAATTAAAAGAGGCAATTCTTGCATATAAATTAGATAGTTATTTGAGTAAGGAAAAGATTTTAGAGTTATATTTAAATCAAGTTAATTTTGGTAGAGGTGGCTACGGTGTAAAAGCTGCTGCGATAAATTATTTTGGTAAAGAGGTTGCAGATTTAACTTTAGCTGAAGCTGCTATGATTGCGGGTATTCCTAAAGCTCCTGGTTTATACTCTCCTCACATCAATCTTGAAAGAGCTATCGGTAGAAGAAACACAGTTCTGTCACGTATGCTTACAATGAACTATATAAGTCAAGAAAATTATGATGAAGCGATAGCAGAAGAGGTTGTGTTAGTTGAAACAATTCCTTTAAAATTAAAGTATGCAGGGTATTTTGTTGATTTTGTAAAAGAGTTTATTGAGAATGATTTAAAAATAGAGAACCCTGAAGAACAAGGTTTGAAAATTTATACAACGCTTGATATATCTCATCAGCTCGCAGCAGAAGTTGCTATTAGAAAGAATGTTCTTCTTGTATCTAAAAATGAAGGTTATCAAGGTGTCTTGCATAGAGAGGAGAAGGATAATAGTTCGGCTCAGAATACAGCTAGTGATAACAAATCAATAGATAATAATTCAACTGAGAATATATCAACAGTAGATAGTAAGGATGTTAAAAAAGATTTTTATACAACTTTTAAAGTGCCTAATTATTTAGAAGATCTAGGTATACTTAAAGCTAAGGTTATAACTGTTACAGAAGATTATGTTGAGATTGAAGTTAATAACGAAAAAGGTATTTTACTTATAAGGGATAATAGATGGGCTAAGGCTATTGAGAGTGGCAGATATCAGTTAACAAATTTTAATAGTATTATGAAAGATAATGATATTATATATGTTTCAAAAAAGAAAGGTGATGCTAAAACAAAAAATAAAGTAAGCATATATTTATTAGAGCAAGATCCTGAAATAGAGTCAGCGTTACTATCTATTGATCCATTAACTGGCGAGATCTATGCTATGGTTGGTGGCTTTGATTACAATAAATCTTTTTTCAATAGAAGTGTTCAAGCTAAGCGTCAAACTGGATCAGTTTTCAAACCGATTGTGTATGCTGCTGCACTTGAGAGTGGTATTCTTCCTATGGATATTATTCTTGATGCACCTGTGATATCGGATGCTGATGAAGAGGGTAATGTTTGGAAACCTAAGAATTTTGAAGATAAATTTTATGGACCAACAACTATGAAAGAGGCATTGATTAAGTCTAGAAATGTTGTAACTGTGAAAGTTGCAGAACAAGTTGGTATTAGAAGAATTATTCAATATGCTAAAAAGTTTGGAATAGTTTCAGATATCCCAGCAGATTTTTCAGTAGCATTAGGATCAGCTTCGGCATCATTATTGGAGATGGCTTTTGCATATTCATCGTTTGCACAAGGAGGGCTTCGACCTGTAAATCCTGTGTTCATTAAAAAGATAGAAGCTTTAGATGGTTCAGTTGTTTATGAGCCTGGTGAGGTTGAGAGAGTTAAAGTATTAGAACCTGCAACTGCTTTTATTATGAATGATATATTATCTCAAGTGGTGGAGAGAGGATCAGGTTGGAGAGCAAGAAGAATTCCAAGAATGGTAGCTGGAAAAACAGGCACAACGAACGGTCCTAAAGATGGGTGGTTCATCGGATATCTTCCTAACCTTGTTACAGTTTCTTGGTCTGGATACGATGATTTTAGAAATATGATATCACATGCAACTGGAGCATCTGTGGCTACTATGCCAGTTGTTGAATATAATTTATCGGTTATGAGAGGAATGCCACTTAAATCTTTTCCAGTAACAGATAGTGTAGGATTTTTTAAAGTTGGTGTTGAGAGTCGAGAGATCACGAACTCGATAAATGAAGATTATACATTTGAACCTTATCCGATAGATATAGATGGTAATCCTACAAAAATATATATTAAGTAAATTATATTAAGTTGAGAGTAGTAGAATATAGATTTGTGTACATATTAAAGAAAGGGATATATTAGTGGAAACAAATAGTACAAAGTATTTTTTTGAGGGTAAGTCTGCAAAGATAAAATCTATGTCTAAGATTATTAGACAGGTAGCGCCTCTGTATGCGAATATCCTTTTATACGGTGAAGCGGGTACTGGAAAAAATACAGTTGCAAAATATATCCATATAAAGAGTAAGCGAAGTGGTGAAGTCAATTTTTTAAATCCTAGTAAGTTTTATAAAAAAGATCTATCTGGAGATAGTATAGATAAGAAAATCAGAAACTTATTTATAAAAAGTTCTAACGGAACGATTATAATTAATGACATCGCTGATTTTAATAAAGTCTTACAAAACACACTTCATAATATTGTCAAATATGCTGAGGAAACAAATGTACGAGTAATCGCATGTACATCTCAAGATCTAAAAGAACTTGTGAGGCAGAAAAGATTTAACTCAACTTTATATCATTTATTTCCAGCAAATATAACTGTGCCTCCACTTAGGGATCGTAAAGAAGATATACCTAGTTTAGCAGATATTTTTCTAACTGAACTAAAAGCTAGCAACAGTTTGGAGAAGAAAATATCTAATGAGTTGTTAGAGATTTTAGTGGCATATAATTATCCTGGAAACGTCCGTGAACTTGAATCATTAATTACAAATCTATATCTAAAATCTGATGTAGAGGATCTGCTTCTACCATCACACCTAACAGAAGATTTCGGAATGACACATAGCAAAGTTAGTAATAGATTATCGGATGATCTTTATAGACTAGCAAGAAATATGTTAAAATCTGGAGAACTTACAAGCAAAATAGATGTTTACCAAGAATATAAAGAAATAGTTGAAATACCATTAATTAAAGCAGCGCTTGATATAACTAACAGGAATAAATCTGTAGCTGCGAATCTGCTGAATATTAATCGTAACACTTTAGCAAAATTACTTAAGGAATATAATATTGATTAAAAAAAGAAGTAGAGATGAAAGAGCAGAAAGAGGAAGTTTTAAGCCTAAAAGAAAAGATGATGGCGATGGAAAAACTTTAAAAGGTAGAGTTGAAGCTCATTCAGCTGGTTTCGCATTTTTTATTCCTGAGGATAAAACAACTGATGATGTGTTTATTCATCCACGAAATCTAAATGGTGCAAGCAGTCAGGATATTGTTTTAGTTACAGTATCTACATTCAAAGGTAGGCTTGAGGCTAAAGTTGTCAAAATTGTTTCTAGAGGTATAAAAGAGATTGCAGGTATATATCAACGAGTAAATAATGCTCAATATATTATTCCTGTATCAAAAACATTCAACTACAATATATATATTAAACAAGAGAATAGTTATGAAGAGGGCGATGTTCTGCTTGTTACTCTAACTTCATATCCATCAGAACATGATAGAGCATACGGTGATGTTGTGCTAAAACTTGGACATATAAATGATATCGGAATTGATAATAAAATTGTTTTATCAAAATTTAAACTTACACGTAAAGTACCTGAGAAAATATCTAATGAAGCTAAAAAAATTCAAGAAAATTGTACTCCTACAATAGATGGTACAGTGGAAGATTTTAGTAATTTATACACAGCTACAATCGATGGTGAAGATGCTAAAGATTACGATGATGCGATAAGTATTGAAGTCAAAGATAATGAGTATATTTTATATGTGCATATAGCTGATGTATCGTTATATGTTAAGGAAGAGTCTAAGTTAGATGAGTATGCAAAGGGCAGAGGGACATCAATATATTTTCCTCAGTTTGCAATTCCGATGTTACCTGAAGAGTTGTCAACCGATCTATGTAGTTTGCTTCCTAAAGTATTGCGTAGAACGGTAACTGTTAAAATGGTTGTTGATAAAAATGATGGAGCGATATTAGATAAACAGTTTTATAGATCTATCATAAAAAGTAATGAGCGATTAACCTATAATTATGTTAACGAACTAATAGATGGAAGAGCTGTGACTACTGATAAAGGGTTATCAAAATTTGTAAAAGATTTTGAAGATTTGTATAATATATTTGAGAAGAAAAAACTGAACTCAGATTATATATCATTTGATTTTCCTGAGAATAAATTTAAATTTAGAGAAGATGGATCAGTTGAAGATGTGTATCAAGTAGTTCGTGGGATATCTGAAAGAGCTATTGAGTTTTTTATGATATCAGCAAATGAAGCTGTTGCATCATATCTGCATGAGAGCGATTTAACATCGATTTACAGAGTGCATGATAAACCTGATAACGCTAAAGTTATTGAGTGGCTTGAACTTGCAAAAAGTTTAGGTGTTGACATAAATCATGTGAATGATAATAGTGTGAAAAGTATTTCGATATACTCTATACTTGCTACAAATTCAAAATATTCATCATTGCTACTTCCAAAATTAGTACGCTCGATGATGCGTGCAGAATATAGTACAGATAATATAGGACATTTTGGTTTAAATTCAGAGGCGTACACCCACTTCACAAGCCCTATAAGACGTTATCCTGATCTAGTTGTGCATAGATTACTTCTTGAAAAGTTGTCGATGTTAGCGAGCAAACCGAATGCAACGTATACATCTAAATATGATGAAGATTATTTAGATAGTGTAGCAAAAAGATCTACAGAGCTTGAGAGAGTTGCATTTGAGATTGAAACTGAGATTAGTTCGTTCAAAAAGATTGAATATTTGTATGAGCATTTTGAAGATGATTATATTGCAACTATAAATAGTATCAATAGTCACGGTTTTAAATTGTTTATAGAAAGGATCTCATTACCTGCAATGCTTGATTTTGATGATATCAATTTTGATGAGTTTACATCAGACAGTAAACGTGCAATCGGTAAAAATAGTAATAAGATTTATAAGATTGGTGATGAGATTGCGATCAATGTTCACTCTATTGATATAGCATCTCTAACTGTAAAATTTAGATTAAAAGATGATGTGATAAATATGAAGATGAATAAAGCTAAGAAAAAGAAGAAAGATAAAAGATAGCAAAGAATTGTAATTAATATTGCTTCTCTAATAGTTTTATGTGATTTAAAAACAAGTGCTGATAATTTTATTAAACTATTTCACAGTTCAAAATTTATACAATAAAACTGAAAATATCAAAAAAATAACATACAAAAAAACCCTCAATAATATGAGGGGTTTTTTATATCAATAAATATTATATTAATTTTACGTTACTTATTTGATGTTGCTTCTACAGGTCGAATTATACTACCTATCGTTGGTTTCTCTGATAATATATATCTATCATCATTATATAGTAATTCTAATTGAGTATCATTAGGAATTGCGATCATAGCTTGAAGTTTAGCATTTACCTGTTGCACTGTCCCGTCGTCTATTACATAAAGAGTTCTATTATCTCTAAGGTAATAACCTTCATACTCTGCCTCGTCATCATTATCTGGTCTACCATTTTCAAACTCAATATTTCTAGCAACAAAAGCATTTAGTTTTGTAGGATCTGCTGTTGTAGTATCTAAGTCAGTTAATATGCTGTATTCATTCTCATCATCAGTATCTATGATACCGTTCTCCATTTCGACTTCATCAAGGCGTACTGTATCACCTACTTTTTTGAAGAAAAGAAATTCTGTTTCAACTTCAAGAATTCCATCATCAATATCTTCTTCTGACTGAAACCAAACTGTATCGTATAAACGATCTAATAGTGAGAACTCAGTTGCTTTTGGTATTTCTGTTCCTTCAGCTAAGTTTGAACTTGCTTGAATATTTGATACACTGTTACCGATTGGAGTTCCTGCTAAAACAAGTTTGTTATCACTAGGAACCTGTCCTGATATAGGTTTTGTAGTGCTACCATTTTCATCTGTACACGATATAACTGTGATCATCATAAATGCTAATAATATATTTTTCATATACTTCCTTCTTAATTTTATTTCAATCTACTTACTACAATATAGTCCATACCGACTAATTATGCTATAGTTATTATTAGTACACTTTATAGTCAGTCGCAATCAAGAAACAGTAACGGCACATAACCGTTTATACGATTACATGCCGTTCTAATTTATCATACAATTTAATACTATTAATATATTACACTACCAGATTGATAGTGTATCGTTCAATCTATGTGATCGTTAGTTTAAAGTATAATTATTTATTATCTTTACTTCCATCATCATTATTATTTGATTCATCATCTGTTGTATCGATAATCGTCATATTTTTTCTTGTACTGACTTTTTTCTTCTCATCTGTAGGAGTAGTTGGTTCAGTGTGTTTAACGGGATCACTATGTTTTACAGGTTCTTTTTGTATAATGCTTTTTATTTTCCCTAATCTTACATATACAGATATTATAACAAATATCAAACTCACTATAATAACTAGTATAACTATAAAAAATATCACAATATAGTTTTTAAATTTATTTACTAACTCTATAGATGCATTATTTTCGATAGTTAAATTATTTATATGGTTGTTAAGATTTGCTATTTTCACAGATAAGTTATCAGTTTCAGTTTGATAAAATCTCAGGTTATTTTCTAAATAAGTTATTTTGTCATCAAATAACATAAAATTATTTTCCATATTTTTTTCAAGTATATTATATCTATTAATATAGCTGTTAAGCGTAGTTGCACCGAAACCATTATCAAGTAATAATTGGTTATTATTTTGAGTTTCTATTGCTGTATTATTATCAAAATAGTTACTATCATTATCGTTCATAATATTATTGATATCTTCAACACTAGTGATCGGTTTGCTGATATTATCACCACTCTCTACTAGTTCATTTTTAGGTTTTATGGTTTTGTTATCACCTTTATTTCCGTATTTCACTTTGATCGTATCACATCCAATTGATGTAAAGATTACAAGGATACTTAAGATAACTAATTTCTTCATTGGTATCAACCTCTTTGAGTTATATATAACTTAATCAATTATATTTTATTACCTTACTATTATCAAGACAAAATATTGATTGTATTATGCGAGTTGAAAAATAATTGTTAATAATATCTGTATAAAGCCGATCAAGTAAGTACAGTGGTGTGAGGATTATGAGATGAGTAGACTTGATATATTTATGTTTATGTTAGCAGCTGGAGCTTATTTTGCGATTATCTTAGATTTGAGAAGCCGTGCATTAAAAATTGAAAGGTATGATGAGTTACAAGATAAGAAGCGATTATATTACGTAAAGCTTGCTAAACAGCAGGAAGAGATAGAGAAAATAGTTGCTGCAAGTGAAAATAGCAACGATAAAAAACCAGATAGTTAATTATAAGTTATAGGTTCGGTATCTGTAATTTAACTCATAGTAAAACTTATGTTTTAAATTATAGTACCACTTATAGAAGTTGATAATCTATGTCAGCTTGAATTACATAAACAAATTATACACACAAATTATGCACGATAGTCTATGCACAACAAACTATACACCTAAATTATGCACACAAATTATGCACGATAGACTATACACAACAAACTATACACACAAATTATTCACACCAAACTATTCACCTAAATTATGCACACAAGTTATGCACGATAGATTATACACGCCAAACTATACACCTAAATTATACACAACAAACTATATACCTAAATTATGCACGATAGACTATGCACGCCAAACTATACACCTAAATTATACGCACAAATTATGCACACAAGTTATGCACGATAGATTATACATAACAAACTATACACCTAAATTATACGCACAAATTATACACGATAGACTATGCACACCAAACTCTAAAACATTAATTAATTACGGTTCATAAAAGGTTTTAGTTTTCTAAGATCGGTTATGAAATCGTCTAAATTTTCATTACTATTTTTATTAGACTCAATTGTGATCGGTATATCATCATTTATAATTTTAAATAATTTATTAAAATCATAATTTCCTTCACCTATATTATAATGCAAATCTATATCAGAATTAATATCCCCATCAGAGAGGTGATAATGTTTAGGGTTTAATCTGTTGAATTTATTTAACTCATCATAAATATCAAGATTAAGAGCGTTAGATGTAGCTACTGAATGTCCGATATCTAGACAAAAACTGAGAGTAGTATTTTCTAATATGTACACAACCTCGCTAAATTTTGCACCAACAGAGGTATCACCTTTTTTCAATGTTGAAGTTTTGCTTATCTCTAATTTATATGGTTTGTTTTCTAAGGTTGCACGATTATCTTTTATTTTCGACATCTGTATAGCAGACTCTTTATAATCACCTGCAATGCCTGGATGAAAGATTATCGTATCTGCATCTAAGCTATCAGCAAACTTGAATGCATCTTCAATAAGTTTAAAATTATTATCGTAATTATTTTTATCAGAAAAATTCACACCGTGCATAAAATGAGGTGCATGTATTTTAAAGGGAATAAGTTTTTTGAGGTGTGTCCAGTATTTTATAGTTTCATTATATGTGTTAGGTAGTGCATAGAGTTCTATAAAATCGAACTGTTCTTGATTGTATGCATCTTCAACTATTTTTGCATAATTTTCATTTATAGACCAAAGTTTTAAACCTAATTTATTCATATAATATCATAATACTTATTTTAAAAATTTGCTATAAAAAAGAGGTGAGGGGATGAGTAGCTGAACAGATTGCATTACGCAGTTATTGAGTTTCTAAGTGATTGTATCTAGTTATGTTGAGTATTGTTACAATACAATAATTTAAAAAACATCACGTTGCGTGTTATAGATTGTTTAATGAGATGGGTTGCTGTATACGAAATTACATTGCACTATAATAGAGTGGTAATAGGTACTATCTACTCAACAGTTATATATTTTGCAATTATTCTGCGATACGAAAATATGGAAAGTTGGTTGCTGTATACGAAATTACATTGCACTATAATAGAGTGGTAATAAGTACTACCTACTCAATAGTTTTAGATTTTGCAATTATTCTGCGATACGAAAATATGGAAAGTGGGTTGCTGCATACGAAATTACATTGCACTATAATAGATGTAGCAATGCGTACGATCTACTCAACAGTCACAGATTTTGCAAGGTTGCGTGGTTGATCGATCTCACGTCCGTTCAGTTTTGCAACGTGATATGCAAAAAGTTGCAACGCTACTATATTTAAAATAGGTGAAAGATATTGAGGTGTATTGTCTATCACAATTCTATCGACTATATCAGCGATCATGTGCTGATTACCTTCTTTATCGGTAATAGCGATCACATTTGCACCTCTAGCTATTACTTCTTGAGAGGCGTTTAACATTTTGTCATATACAGAATCGTATCCCATAATAGAGAAAACAGGTGTGTTCTCTTCAATCATTGCGATAGGGCCATGTTTGATTTCGCCTGCTGCAAAACCTTCAGCTTGAAAATATGTTATCTCTTTTAATTTAAGTGCAGCTTCTAAGGCTATTGGATAGTTTACATTTCTGCCAAGAAAAATATAACTTTTTTCTGTGTAATATTTTTTAGCTATACCTTCAATAGATTTTTCATCGTTGATAATATTTTCAATACTTTTTGGAATTAGGCTAAGTTCTCTAATAAGTTTAATAACATCTTTATCATCAAGTGATTTATTTGCTTTACCTATTAAAATTGATAACGCAAAAAGTGATGCGAGCTGTGCAGTAAAAGCTTTAGTTGATGCAACAGAAATTTCAGGACCACATTTTGTGAAAAATGTATAATCAGCAATTCGAGATATAGTTGAACTATAAACATTACATATTGCAACCGTTTTAAATCCAGAAAGTTTAGCTTTTTCAAGTGCTGCAACAGTATCAGCAGTTTCTCCAGATTGAGATATAAAAACAGCTAGCGTTTCATCTGTTTGAGCGATCTTTCTATACTTATATTCAGAGGCAAGTTCGGCTTGAGTTGGAACACCTGCAAACTCTTCAATCCAATATTTTGCAACAAGAGCTGCGTGATATGCAGTACCACATCCGATTAATAAAACATTTTTAACACTCTTAATATCCATCAGATTTATACCGAAAGCGTTATCAATATTTTCTAATATAGACTCGATTGTAGCCATCACGGTGTGAGGTTGTTCTCGAATTTCTTTCAACATAAAATGCTCTAAACCATTTTTTGTAGCTTCATTAACATTTTTGTCTACAGTTATTTTATTAAAATATTTTTCATTATTGTTAGCATCATAAAGTTTGATAGAATCTTTTTTAAGAACTGCAACATCGTAATCATCAAGATAGATAACTTGATCGGTATATTTTATAAATGCAGATATATCAGATGCAAAAAAATTACAATCATCATAAGCGCCAATAAGTAGAGGTGCTTTTATTCTTGTACCGATTATTATATCAGGAGTTTTGCTCCATATAATATTTAAAGCGTAACTACCTTTAAGTTTTTTATTAATTATGTTAACTGATTTGATAAGATTTTCTTCATAATTATTAGTGATATTAGAAAGCTCTTCTTCTAGCAGATGTACGATAACTTCTGTATCGGTTTCTGATTTAAAGATATGTCCTTTCTCAATAAGTTCTTTTTTTAAGGTTAAATAGTTTTCTATTATGCCGTTGTGAACAATTGCAATTTCTTTTTTACAATCTAAATGTGGGTGACTATTTTCATCAGTAGGTTTACCGTGTGTTGCCCATCTTGTATGTGCAATTCCTATCGTTGATGATGTAGATAGGTTAGACAATTTATCCTCAAGTGCTTGCACTTTTCCAACACTTTTGATTAGATTTATACGGTTATTTTCAATCAAGGCAAGCCCTGCTGAATCATATCCTCTATACTCTAGGGATTTTAGACCGTTAAGTAGATAATCTACACTATTATTGTTTCCAATATAACCTACGATACCGCACATATTTTATCCTGTAATAAAAATTATTTTATAAATTAAATATTGTTATGTTATTGATTAATTTTATAATTGTAACTAGCTTCAACAAATCCTAGAAAAACTGGATTAGGATTATTGACACGTGATGTAAACTCTGGATGAAATTGAGTAGCTATAAAAAATGGATGATCAGGAAGCTCTACAATTTCAGGAATAGTCTGATTATAATATCCAGACACAATTAAACCTTTCTCACTTAACGCTTGAATATATTCAGGATTGAATTCATATCTGTGTCGATGTCTTTCTACTATATCTTTTTTCTGATAAAGTTTATGAGCAAGCGAACCCTCTTTAACTTCAGCTTTATATTCGCCAAGCCTTTGAGTTCCACCAAGCGTAGTAATCGTTTTCTGTTCGTTCAACATACATATCAATGGACTTTTAGTATCAGGTTCAAATTCAGTTGAAGTTGCATCTTTAATATCACATAGATTTCTTGCAGCCTCAATCACAGCACATTGCATACCTAGACATATACCGAAAAATGGTATCTTATTAACTCTCGCATATTTGATAGCACTGATTTTTCCTTCAACGCCTCTTATACCATATCCACCAGGAATTAGAACTCCATGTGTACCTTTAATTTGTTCGTATACATTGTCAGAATCGGGATCAACATATATCTCTTTAACATTTATACCTGCTTTAAGTCCTGCAAGATATAACGATTCTGAGATAGATTTATAAGCATCTTTTAATCCGATATATTTGCCTATTATGGCGATAAATATAGATTTAGTAGGTTGGACTTTTACTTGTTCAAACCATTTAGGATCGATCTCACTTTTAGGTTTTAGGTTAAGATAATTCATCACAATTGTATGCAGTTTTTGATTGAAGAAATGTTCAGGTAACATATATATTGATGGGTAGTCGTTTGCTTCAATAACAGACTCTTTTTTAACATTACAAAATAGAGAGATTTTTTTCTTAATATCATCATCGATAGATTTTTCAGTTCTGCAAACAATAAGATCAGGAGTAAGTCCAGCATCTCTAAGTCTTGATACAGAGTGTTGCGTAGGTTTCGTTTTAAGCTCACCTGCAGCACTGATATATGGAAGTAGAGTAAGATGTATTAATAACATATCCTCTTTTTTATTTTCATACCTAAACTGTCTTATAGCTTCAAGAAACGGTAGTCCTTCGATATCACCAACTGTCCCACCTATCTCAATTATAACAATATCAAAATCGTTATCGAATGCTTTAAATCTAGATTTTATTTCATCAGTTATATGAGGTATAACTTGCACAGTTTTACCTTTATAATATCCTTTCATCTCACGTTCAATTACAGTTTTATATATACCGCCAGATGTGTTAGTGTTTGCTTTAGTTGTTTTAACGCCTAAAAATCTTTCATAATATCCAAGATCAAGATCGGTTTCAGCCCCATCAGATGCAACGAAAACTTCGCCGTGTTGATAAGGGTTCATAGTCCCTGGATCGACATTAAAGTATGGATCAAATTTCGCCATCGTTACTTTAAATCCAGATAGTTGTAGAAGTTTACCAAGCGATGCACCTGATACTCCTTTACCGAGTGATGATGATACTCCACCTGTGACAAATATATATTTTATCATATTATAACACCCTTATAGAAGGAATAAATATATTTAACATTATAACCACTCAATCGTTGCAGGCGGTTTATTAGTTATATCGTAAACGACTCTATTAACACCTTCAACTTCATTGACAATTCTAGTTGATACTTTAGCTAAAACATCATTAGGTATTTCAGCCCAAGTTGCAGTCATAAAATCAGATGTTACAACAGCTCTTAACCCAACTGTATAGAAATAAGTTCTAGCATCACCCATAACACCAACAGATTTCATATCTGTTAGGACTGCGAAATATTGATTAATTTTGCTATGAAGTCCAGCAAGCCTAATCTCTTCAGTAAATATATGATCAGCCTCTTGAAGTAGAGCTATTTTTTTATCAGTGATTTTGCCTATAATTCTAACCCCAAGTCCAGGACCTGGAAAAGGTTGACGATTGATAATCATGTCAGGAATATTTAATCCTCTACCAACATTTCTCACTTCATCTTTAAATAGATTGCGTAACGGTTCTATGATCTCTTTGAACATATGATTTTTTGGTAGTCCACCAACATTGTGATGAGATTTAATAAGAGCAGATGGACCAGCACCTGACTCTATAATATCTGGATAAATTGTTCCTTGAACAAGATAGTCGATACCTTTTAATTTTTTAGCTTCTATTTCAAATACTTTTATAAACTCTCTACCGATAATTTTTCTTTTCTTTTCAGGATCTGTAACACCTTTAAGTTTACTAAGAAAGCGTTTTTTAGCATCTACACATATTAAGTTTAAACCAAGCTCTTGAGAGAAAATTCTTTCAATATCGTCGGCTTCATTTTTTCTTAATAATCCATGGTCGACAAATACGCAGGTAAGATTGTTGCCGATCGCTTTAGAAACAAGTATCGCTGCAACAGATGAATCTACTCCACCTGATAATGCACATAAAACTTTTTTATCTCCAACTTTCTCTTTTATCTCATTGATTGCAGTTGTTGTAAAAGATTCTGTTTTCCAAGTTTTACTACATTTACATATATCATATAAGAAAGCTTTAATCATAGCTTTGCCATTTTTCGTGTTTGTAACTTCAGGATGAAACTGTAATGCGAAAAAGTTTTTAGAAAGGTGTCCCATCGATGCAACAGGACAATCTTTAGTTGTCGATGTTATGATAAACCCTTTAGGAACTTTAGATATATAATCTGTATGACTCATCCATACCGTGTTAGGAGATTTCATTTTTTTAAGTATAGGAGAGAGGTGTTTAGTGAGCTCTATTTGAGTGTTTCCATACTCTTTAACTGTGCTTTTAGTAACTTCACCATCAAGCAGTTGTGCCATAAGTTGAGCACCGTAACAGATACCAAGTATCGGCACTGAGATGTCGAATATTTTTTTATCAACAGTGGGAGCATTATCTTCATATACAGAAGAAGGCCCACCAGAGAGAATAATTCCATGATAGTTATTCTCTCTAATCGTATCAACAGGTGTCTTAAAAGACAGAATTTCTGAGTAAACTCCAAGCTCTCTTACTCGTCTTGCAATAAGTTTGCTGTACTGACCACCAAAATCTAAAATCAATATCTTTTGCATATACCAACCTAATAAATAATTCGTTATATTATAGTATTTGCAACTATATTTCAAGTAGTATTTAAACTTCATTTAACAAAATGTATAGAGTTAGTGCTTTGTGCAGGCAAATAGTATTAGTTAACAATAACTATTTGTGAAGTAGGGCAGGGAGCGATAATTTATTGAGTATGTTATTACTATAAATATTTGAGAAATAGGTAGCGATCAATAAGTTATAGAGTATGTGATTGTTATAAATATATGGAAATGGTTAGAGTGCGATCGGTTTATCTAGAATTACAATTGGTTTAAATATTTGATAATACGTAGTTGGGATTTGTTTGTTTATGTTTTGCAATTGTTGCAACTATTAAATAATAAGAGGTTAGAGTGCGATCAATTTATCTAGAATTACGATTGGTTTAAATATTTGATAATACATAGTTAGGATTTGTTTGTTTTATGGTTTGCAATTGTTACAACTATTAAATAATAAGAGATTAGAGTGCGATCGGTTTATCGTAGAATTACGATTGGTTTAAATATTTAATAATACATAGTTAGAGTGTTTGTTTTATGGTTTACAATTGTTACAACTATTAAATAAAAGTTTAGCGTTTGTGATCACAACATATTAAATTCATAATTGTTACAAGTATCTGATAGGTGGAAAGTTTAATAAGTTATCAAATATTTTTTTGATGCAAATAGATATCAACGGGTAGAGTGCGTAGATGTAGGTAAATTATCAACTTTTGAATTCTTAAATATATATCAAGTATTAATGATGAAAAAGTTTCATATATTTTACTTAATACAACTAGTGATAAAGTTATTTTTGGACATAAAAAAAAGAGTTAATTAAAAAATATTAATTAACCCCTTTGTGATGAGAAAACTTTCTAAGCTTTTTTCTTAGCCAGCTGTTGTTCTAACGAGTTCTGTAAAAGACTCAGGAGAATGAATAGCTAATTCAGATAAAGATTTTCTGTTTAACTCAATACTATGTTTCTTCAGCCTACCCATAAATTTCGAGTAAGATGTTGAGTTTGCTTTACAAGCAGCAGAAATACGAATGATCCATAAACGTCTGAAATCTCTCTTCTTTCTTCTTCTATCTCTGTAAGCAAAACATAGTGCACGTTCAACCATAGGTCTAGCGATATTATATACCGACTTAGCTCTACCTCTAAAACCTTTCGCTAATGCGATAATCTTCTTTCTTCTTCTGCGGGTTTTATACCCACCTCTTGCTCTTGGCACTTTAAACTCCTTCCCCAATGATCACACTAGATAAAAAAACATTAAGTTTTTAATCTAACATGTAGCATCAAGTGATATTTTATATTTATCGTATGGCGGCCATTTGTAATGCCATAGCGATATATTCTAAACACTCTTAGTTATACGATTTTATCTGTTACGATAAAAACAGATATTATTAATAAGGCATTAAAACTGCTAAATTTCTAGCAACTTTTCCTTCAATAACACCATTTAACGATAATGTACGCTTACGTTTTCTACTCTTACTAGTAAGAATATGTCTCTTACCTTGTTTTTGAAACACAAGTTTACCGTTAGCAGTTATTCTAAATCTTTTCTGCGCACCTTTATGTGTCTTAACTTTATGAACACCCATTAAAACTTACCCCATCATATTTATAATATAGTTTTTCTCATATACAATTAATTATATATGAAATATTTTTCTGATTAATTAGCCGATTTTATAGCTTTCGGATTAATAACCATTATTTGTTGTTTACCGAAAAGCTCTGGTTTTTTTTCCATCAACCCTAAATCTTCAACATCTAACAGAACTTTATTAATGATCTCTAATCCAGCACTTTGAAACATCATCTCTCTACCACGGTATCTGATAATAATTTTAACTTTATCACCATCCGTTAGAAAACGTCTTATATGTTTTAGTTTAACATTATAATCATGATCTTCAATTTTAGGACGAAATTTGATTTCTTTAATATCAATTTGGTGAAGACGCTGTTTCTTCTTTGTTTCTTTCTCTTTCTTGTTCTTCTCAAATTTATATTTACTATAATCCATCACTCTGCATACAACAGGTTTTGCTGTTGCTGCAATTTCAACTAAGTCTAGTCCTTTATCGCCGGCAATTTTCAAAGCCTCTGATATTGAAACAACACCTAATTGAGATCCGTCATCTGAAACTAAACGAACTTCACTATCTGTAATCGCTTCGTTTACCCTTTCTTTATCACTGTCTCTACTTGAAGCTATCGCCCTGTCCCCCATAATTCTAAAGATTTGCTGTTGACTAAGTTATTTAGTATACTGATATATTCATCAAATGCAAGATTATTTTTTAGAGAGTTATCTCTTAGTCGTACAGATATCGTTTTCTCAGCCATTTCACCGTCACCAACAATCACCATATGAGGGATCTTTTCGCCTTGAGCTTCCCTTACTTTAAAGCCTATTTTCTCGTTACGTAAATCTTTTTCAACACGGTATCCAAGCATCATTAATTTCTTAGCAACCTCTTCTGCATAATCTATACTGCCAGCACTAATGTTCATAACTTTTACCTGCACTGGTGCAATCCACAGTGGAAATGCTCCTGCGAAATGTTCTATAAGAACTCCTAAAAATCTATCAACTGATCCTAAGATAACACGGTGCAACATAACTGGTCTATGTTTCTCACCGTCATCACCTATATAGCTTAGATCAAATCTTTCTGGGAGATTGAAATCACATTGAATAGTTGCACACTGCCATAATCTTCCTATAGAGTCTTTTAATTTAATATCAATTTTAGGGCCATAGAAAGCACCATCACCTTCGTTAATAGTGTATGCAAGATTATTAACTTCCATCGCATCAACAAGTGCAGCGGTTGCCATATCCCATGCCTCTAATGTTCCGATATATTTTTTTTCAGGTCTAGTTGAAATTGTATGAGTAAATTCAAATCCGAACATATTCATCACATCAGACACAAATTTTAATATATCTGTGATCTCATTTTGCAACTGTTCAACTGTACAAAATATATGTGCATCATCTTGAGTGAAAGCTCTCACACGCATTAATCCGTGCAGTACGCCTGATTTTTCATGACGGTGAACAGTACCTAGTTCAAAATATCTTTGAGGTAGATCTCTATACGATCTAAGCTCTGATTTATAAACTAATATATGTGATAGACAGTTCATCGGTTTAACACCAAATTCCATATCATCAATCTGTGTAAAATACATATTTTCTTTATAGTTTTCGTAATGTCCAGATTTGATCCATAGATCGCTTTTTAATATAGATGGACCGTAAACAATTTTATATCCACGTTTAAGATGTTCATCACGTTCATACTGTTCAAGTGTCGCTCTAAGTATTCCACCGTTCGGTAGATATATAGGAAATCCAGCTCCAGCGTCATCATCAAGCATAAACAGTTTTAATTGTTTACCAAGTTTTCTATGATCACGTTTTTTAGCTTCTTCTAACATATTAAGGTATTCATCTAACGCTTCTTTAGTAAAGAAAGCAGTTCCATATATACGTTGCAATTGAGGGTTGTTTTCATCGCCACGCCAATATGCACCAGCAACTGATAGAAGTTTAAAATGTTTTATTTTGTTAGTTGACGGAACATGCACGCCACGACAAAGATCTGTGAAATCACCTTGAGTGTATAAAGATACAGTATCAACACCAAGATCGTTAATGATCTCAACTTTATAGTTTTCGCCTTCTGAACCAAATTTAGCTATAGCATCTTTTGCAGATATTTCACTTCTAATGAGTGGTATAGTTTCAGAAGATATTTTCTTCATCTCTTTTTCAATCTTAATAAGATCATCAGGCGTAAAAGGTGTTGCTTGATCGAAATCATAGAAGAACCCATTTTCAATCACAGGGCCAATTGTCACTTTAGTATTAGGAAATAACCTAACTACCGCTTGTGCCATTAAGTGAGCTGTTGAGTGCCTTAAAATCTCTAAAGCTTCTTCATCCGACTCTGTTAATATTTTTACTTTATCACTATCTTTAAGTGGAGATGTAATATCTCTAAGTTCATCGTTCACAACTGCTGCAATCGCTTTTTTAGCTAACTGACTAGATAAAGATTTTGCTAAATCTATTGAGCTACTATTCTCAGGTATCTCTACCTTGTTGCCATCTAATAATTCTATTACCATAACTATCCCTCATATAACGTGAATTCTTTTATCATATATCACAATACGCAATAAATCAACAACCTATTATAGAAGGAAAGTTTTATAGTAGAGAAAGTTCAATATTATAATTCGATAGCCATATATTAATCTAATATTACATATAGATATTAAGTTGACACAATAATTTAATCATCGTAACATCAGAGTATTACAAGGAACTTGGGGGGAGATTTTATGACAGTAATGATGATTGTTCAGTTATGTATCGTATTATTGGCGTTATACGTCGGAGCAAGGTATGGTAGTATTGCACTTGGCGCAATGTCAGGTATCGGTTTATTGGTTCTAGTATTTGCATTTGGTTTAAAACCTGGAACACCACCAGTTACGGTTATGTTTATTATCATAGCAGCAGTAACTTGTGCAGGGGTATTACAAGCATCAGGTGGTATGGATTTTCTTATTCAGATTGCAGAGAAAATTCTTCGTAAAAATCCATCAAAGATTACATTTTTAGCACCAATTACTACATTCTTTTTGACGGTATTAGTAGGTACAGGACACGTTGTTTACACGTTAATGCCTATAATATGTGATATTTCATTAAGAAAAGGTATCCGTCCTGAGCGTCCTTGTGGAGTTGCATCAGTTGCATCACAGGTTGGGATAACTTGTTCACCGATCGCAGCCGCAGTTACTGCGTTTGTTGCAATAACAAATGAAGCAACAGGCATGTCTGTTACGATCACACAAGTTATAGCAGTTACAATACCAGCTTGTTTAGTTGGATTATTTGCAGCATCATTATACTCTAACAAACGTGGATTAGATCTAGATAAAGATCCTAAATTCCAAGCAAGATTAGCTGATCCTGAAACAAAAGAATTTATGTACGGAACAGTTGCAACAACTCTTGATAGAGATTTACCAAAAACTGCTAAATGGTCTGTATATATATTCATGGGTGCAATAGCAGCAATTGTTATACTTGCAACATTTCAATCATTACTTCCAGAATTTCCTAATAAGAATGGCGTTATGAAACCTTTATCAATGGCGTTATTAATTCAAATAGTTATGCTTGCAACAGCAGCGTTAATTATTCTTATTTGTAAAGCTGATCCAAAAAAGGTTGTAGCAGGTTCAGTATGGCAAGCGGGTATGGTTGCAGTTGTTGCGATCTACGGTATTGCGTGGTTATCTGATACATATTTCTTACATTATAAAGCTGAGATGATGGCATCGATGAAAGGTATCGTTCAAGCATATCCATGGTCGATAGCGTTTGTACTTTTCGGTGTATCGGTACTTATTAATACTCAAGGTGGAGTTGTTACATCTATGCTTCCACTGGCTTATAGTTTAGGTATACCTTTCCCAGTACTGTTAGGAGTTCTACCATCGGTTTACGGTTATTTCTTTATACCTAACTATCCATCAGATATTGCAACAGTTTCGTTTGATCGATCAGGGACAACGATTATAGGTAAGTACCTACTTAATCACAGTTTTATGGCACCAGGATTAATATCTGTTTTCGTTTCTTGTATCGTAGGTAGTATAATAACTGTAGTTATATATTAAGTTATTCATACTCAGATTATGTTAGAATTATAATATAATAAGTATAAATTTACGCAATTTGATAGATGAGTGTTTTAAACATAAATCTATTAGGTTGCGTATTTTTTATGTGTAGAAATAAGTTGTGTTGTTATATGAAATATTTGAAGAAGTTAGGGCATGGGTAGAAATAGAAAATTAGGTTATAAAAACTTAGGGATAAAAAAAAGGGGGTGAACTAAATGTCCACCCCTTTATATATGATAGTAATTAATTGTTAAAAATTACTAAAAGTTTAATTAAAAACTATCTAAGAAATTTTAAAATCATTAAGGCATTCTAAATATTGCACCATCAACTTGATAGTAACTTTGTCTAAGATAAAGATACTCTACCTCGCTCCAATCCGACGGGTCGTAAGACTTTTCCTTAGTAGCATATACTGTATATAGTTGTGAATCTGGTAATACGACAGCACCGGCAGTAACATTTTGTAACTGACCGTAACCATTCCCTATACCTTCACTTAACTGAACGATAGTTGCATTAGCTTCCTTAGGATTAAATTGATAAGCACTCACTTTAAAATCAGCTTGCGTAGTTCCTGATATGGTATAAATAACTGAGCCATCAGTTCTAACAGACTTAATATCAGTTGGAAGAGTTAGACTACCTGTAAGATCTGTCCATTTAGGAGTAGCAGTATTATCGAATTTAAATATTTTGTTTGCAGTAGTGTTCTCAACAACTGCATATATATAGCCCTCAACTGCGATTAATTTAATATCAGTAATATTAGTTGTAGGCAAGTTTAGATCGGTTATATCTGTTGAAGTAGTACCACTCACTTTATTAACTATAGCTTTGCCACCAACAATCCCTGCGACATACACATCACTACCAAGCATAGTTAATGATTTAGGTTGCATTGTGCTACTTATAAGTGGAACTGGTGTTTGAATACCAGCAGTTGTTACTTTATAAAGATTTGCAACAGCGTTAAGAGTTGCAATATAGAAACTTGTATCATCTCCTTTACCGATTGTAAAATCAGTAGTATTAGTAATTACAGAAGTTCCAGTAATAGGCTTACTTTTGTTATCGTAGATAGTTACAGTATTCACTTTATTATGGACTATAAATAGCTTGTCGCCGATCGCTTGCAACGAATTAGTTCTTATCCCCGCAGATGTAACGCTAGTGATCTTAGTTGGTACAAACTTTTCACCTGCTTGTAGAAATAGAGACCCTGAGTTGCCATCTTGATTACCAGCAAGTATATAGATTTTGGAATTATTTCTAGCACCTGTAGAAACTATAGATATCTCACCAGACGCTGGTATATTTTCATCAAGAATATCAACACTTATAGTAGGTTCCATCTTAAACGTTTTATTAATAGATTTTGTAGCAAGAAGAACATCTTTACTTGATTCAAATTTAACATCAGTTTTGTTACTCCAATAAACACCTCTACCGCCACCTGCTTTATTATCAAGATATAGATCCATTCTACTACTATCAGTATCATTAATCTTAACACCAAAATATTTTGTTGGTTTAGATTTTGGAGAGTATATCGCAGTAGTTAAACTTTTTGCTTCAACAAATTTGAAAAGGGGTTGGCTAGTTGAATCAGCCATATCTACTGTATAGATATCTCCTTTTTCATTAACGCTATTCCTAAAGCCCTCTTTATTAATAACAAGTTGAAACTCTTTCCCTGCAACATTTTCTAAAAAACTAGTTACTTCTACTGGCTTTTCTTCTTTGTTTTCTTCTTTTTTCACTTCTTCCGTACACCCTGCAAAAATACTTAGAACGCACAAACTTCCTAAAGCTAACAATATTAGCTTTTTAAATAACTTAGACATAATAATAACCCCCGTTTTTATTTTTATCCATTAATGATATCTATTTCAAAATTAATAATACAGTAGTACAAAAGTACGATAGTATATTAATGTAATTTTTATATTTTTTAAAGTATTTACCACTCTCCATTATTACTCTCAATTAGCATAAAACATATAAATAGGTATGGGCGGGATTGAACCGCCAACCCCTGCAACGTCAATGCAGTGCTCTCCATATAAAGCATACTATAAATATACCTACTGTCAAGCGTGATCAAAGTATATATAGTTATATGTATATTTTGATTAATAATAAAAATGAAACATTTTAAGGTTTATGTGTAGAAATAAGTTTTGTGTCTATTTGCAATATTTACGCAAGTTAGTGCATGGGTAGAAACAGAAAATTAGGTTATAAAAACTTAGGATAAAAAAAAGAGGTGAACTAAATGTCCACCACTTTATATATGATAGTAATTAATTGTTAAAAATTACTAAAAAGTTTAATTAAAAACTATCTAAGAAATAAAAAATTATTCAGGCATAGGAAAAACTTTATCGCCTACGTTATAGTAGGTTTGGTTAAGATAAAGTCCCCATCCAATATCAATAGCACCCAATATATATAATTGTTTATCTGGTAAGATAATAGCACCAGGAATAACGTCTGTGAGATCTTCAACTCCATGATCTCCACCAACCTTTATGATATTTCCATCAGCACCAAATTTATATGCACTTGATTTAAAAGTAGTTTTAACCCCTGATGTGATATAAATAAATTTGTCATCAGTTAAAACAGATTTAGTATCAGCTAGAAGAGTTGCTGTGCCTGTAACATCTACCCATTTAGGAGTAGCTGTATTATCCAATTTAAATATTTTGTTTGCATTGGCATTAACAACTGCATATAGAGTGTCTTCAACTGTGATTAAGTTAATATCAGTAACATTAGTTGCAGGCAAGTTTAGATCGGTTATATCTGTTGAAGTAGTACCACTCACTTTATTAACTATAGCTTTGCCACCAACAATCCCTGCGACATACACATCACTACCAAGCATAGTTAATGATTTAGGTTGCATAGTGCTACTTGCAAGTGGAGTTGATGTTTGAATACCAGCAGTTGTTACTTTATGAAGATTTGAAGTATCAGATCCACTTGAATTTTTTGTTGCTATATAAAAACTTGTATCATCACCTTTACCGATTGCAAAGTCAGTAGTATTAATAATCGTAGATGTTCCAGCAACAGGATTACTTTTGTTATCGTACACAGTTATAGTCTTATCTTTTTCATAGACTATAAATAGCTTGTCACCGATAGCTTGCAACGAATTAGTTCTTATCCCCGCAGATGTAACGCTATGGATATTAGTTGGTACAAAGTTGCTACCTACTTTTAGAAATAGCGAGCCAGACTTGTTATCTTGATTACTAACAAGTATATATGTTTTGAAAGCTTCCTTAGTACCAGTTGACGCTACAGATATTTCTCCAGCCGTTGGTATGTTTTTATCAGGTACTCCAACTGAAGTATCTGAATTCTTATGAAACTCAGAATTAATAGTTTTTGTAGCAAGAAGAACATCTGCACTTTGCTCAAACTTAACATCAGCTTTGTTACTCCAATAAACACCTTTGTCACCACCTGTTCTATTATCAAAATATAGATCCATTCTACTACTATCAGTATCGTTAATCTTAACTCCAAAATATTTATCGAGTTTATCTTTTGGAGAGTATACAGCAGTCGTTAAACTTTTTGTTTCAACATATTTGAAAAGAAGTTGAGTGCCTGTGCCGAAATCTATTCCACCAACGTGTATATCGCCGATTTTATTTCCCTGATTTCTATCGCCTTCATTATCAATAACAAATTGGAAATCATATCCAGCAACATTATCTAAAAACTCTTTAGGTGGTAACACTGTTACAGGTGAATAAAAATCAACTACATTCCAATTGTTAAAATATTTATTATTATCTTGTACATAGAATTTTAACTCTCTTGAATTAGCGGTTGCGATAAGTTCTACGCCTATAAAATGATCACGATAAGGTTTTTTATATATAGCGTGTGTTCTATTATCTTTAGAATAATCATCATGATACCTAAAATGTGTCAATCCGTTATCATTCTCAATTATATCATTGCCAGATATGGTAACGTTTGTACCGTCAGGTAAGGTATATCCAGCACCTTGAACAAAATCCATAAACCTATTAGCACCAAGCGGTGGAGTGTTAACAATATTATTACTATCATCAAAATCAATAGATGTTTTTTGTTTGAAAAACTCAGGAGTATCGCTGTTGTTGAAAAATATAAAATTCAATTTTTTATCAGCACCAGTTCCTGAAACCTCAACACCGAAAAACTTCTCTTTTCCTGCACTGTATACAGCTCTTGTATTATTGCCTTCTGATTGGTTATCGTAAGTATAGAATACAGTTTTATTATCTGCACTATCAATAAGATTTCCGTTATCAGCTAAATTCAGTTTCATACCTAAAACGATCGGAGATGCGTAATTGTCCATCTTTGCAAAATCAATATAACTATTAAAACCATCTGGATTTGTATTTACGGATTCTTTTTCCTCTTCCGTACAACCTGCAAAAATACTTAAAACACTCAAACTTCCTAAAGCTAACAATATTAGCTTCTTTAATAACTTAGACATAATAATAACCCCCGTTTTTATTTTTATCTATTAATGATATCTATTTCAAAATTAATAACACAGTAGTGGCGTTGCACTATAGTATATTAATGTAATTTTTATTGTTGTGTAATATTATTATGGATTATATGTAGCTTAGATTTGGCTTAAATAATGTTAAAAATTATGGCGATACACGAATATTTTTATTATAATTTATCTACAGAGAAGTTAATTAGTTCTATAAGTTCGTTTACTTTTTCATTTAATTGTTTCTGAGAATTAAAATCATCTCTAGCAATATAATAATCATACAAACCATCTCTACTTATTGCAGATGCCCAATCAGATTTAATACACACTTTCAATTCTTCAGTGTTTTCTCGTCCATCAACCTCCCATAGTCTAATATTTTTTTCTATTAAAATAACAAATTTAAAGCAATATGGAACTGGCTTGCTATCGTTCATCGATACAAAATCTAACAAGTTTTTAATTTGTGTTTTTGTAATATTAATATTATTCACAATAACTCCAATGTGTACAAATGTTATAACATACTTTTATCTACGTTGTAGTAAGTAATACGTTATCGCCTATGCAATACGTTATAGCCTATGCAATACGTTATAGCGACATAATAGGTATGGGCGGGATTGAACCGCCAACCCCTGCAACGTCAATGCAGTGCTCTCCCATTGAGCTACACACCTATGATAATACTACGGATACAACTATCTAACTATATAAGTATAATACAGTTACAAAATTAATCATACTATAAATTTATTCGCAGTTAAGGAAAATCAAAATATGTTAAAATAGTAATATTTAAATTGATATAGATATAGATATTCATATTCATATTGAATTTTGAATTGATATCGATAAATAAAATGTTCTATGTTTTTGAGCACGATTGATACCTGATAGATATATGATTGATATTTGATAGATATATTATTGCTATATGATTGCTATTTGATAGATATATGATTGATATTTGATTGATATTTGATAGATATATTATTGATATTTGATAGATTAAAAAAAGTTAGATAGCTTTTTTTACGTTCTCGTCACTCACAACATTTGTATCATTTTCTAGTTTTGCAAGTTTTTTCATATTCATACTTTTAAGAACAGTTTTCTTAATTATTGTAGAACCGATAACTTGACCAGCAACACTAAACAGAAGGAAAATTAACGCATATTGAAAAGGCAGTTCATATATTTTTCTCATAATAATTGACACAGGTATAGGAGCATGGATCATTAAAAACCATGGAATTGAGAATTTTTTAAATCTCATTCTCAGCATACCAAACGGGATCGACACAAATAAACATAGTCCCGCTATCATCAATACAATAAAAAATAGTTGCTCATTCATAATAAATTGTTATACACTATTTATATGCAATTAACAACATTATTAATAATCGGAAGTGGTGGGTTTTTAGGATCAATATCTAGGTATATAGTTAACTACATGTTAATTAATAGTAATTTTGTCGGATTAAACACATTGACAGTTAATGTGGTCGGCTCATTATTAGCAGGAATACTCATAAATTTTCTAAAAGACTTCAATTTAGTATACCTATTTTTCTTGATAGGTTTTTTAGGAAGTTTTACAACCTTCTCAACATTTTCGGTTGAAGTGTTAAACTTTTTTCTACGAAAAGAGTATTTTTACGCTTTAGGGTTTATATTTTTAAATCTATCACTTTCACTTCTAGCAGTTTTTATCGGTTACTTTTTTGCGAATAAATTTGTATAATATATATCTATCTAATATTATGATGTATAATAGATATCGTATAGATAGGTTTAGGGTTAGGTTTAGGGTTACATATTAAAGAGTATCTAAATTTACTCTGTTTTATAATATACTTTCAAGAGGTTTAATATTAATGAATTCAAATACATTTGGCAAACTTTTTTCTATAACAACTTTTGGTGAAAGTCACGGCGAAGCTGTTGGAGTTGTGATTGATGGCTGTCCAGCTGGGATCTCTATTAAGCTTGAAGACATTCAAAAAGAGTTAGATAAAAGGCGTCCAGGAAGCAGTGCACTTTCATCTCCAAGGGATGAGAAAGATATAGCTGAGATCTATTCAGGTCTATTTGAGGGCAAGACAACAGGCACACCTATTATGATAATGGTGAAAAACGAATCACAAAAAAGTGGTGATTACGACGCTATAAGAGATTTGTTTCGTCCAGGGCATGCAGATTATACCTATTATAAAAAGTATGGGATAAGAGATCATAGAGGTGGTGGCAGATCATCAGTTCGTGAAAGTATAGGACGTGTTGCAGCCTTAGGAATAGCTAGAAAGATTTTAGATTTTTACAATATAGATGTTTTTGCACATGTTACTCAAGTAGGCAGTATTAAGGCTGAAACATTTGATAGAGAGTTTATAGATGAGAACCCTCTTCATACTGCTTGTGTAGAAAAATATGATGAGATGAGTGCAGAAATTTTACGAGTAAAAGCGTTAGGTGATTCGATAGGTGCGATATTAGAGTTTAGAGCAACAGGTGTATATGCAGGGGTAGGTGAGCCTATTTTCGATAGATTGAACGCAAGATTATCTTACGCATTAATGAGTATTCCTGCTGTAAAAGGTGTGGAGTTTGGTTTAGGGTTTGATGCTGTAAATTATTTAGGATCAGAGATGAATGACGAGATTGAGAGTAGTGGATTTACGACTAACAATTCTGGTGGAATGTTAGGTGGAATATCTAACGGTGATGAGATTTATGGAAGGTTAGTTGTTAAACCTGTGTCATCAATATTGATACCTAAAAAAACGATAGATGTTGATGGTAACGATAGCGAGATTGTAACGAGGGGCAGGCACGATAGTTGTGTTGCAGCAAGAGCAGTTGTTATAGTTGAGGCGATGGTCGCATTAACTCTTGTTGATCTTATATTGATTGATAAATCAAAAAAATTATAATTAACATGTTAGGTGCTATGCGATATTTAGAGTACATTTATAAAATATTAATTGGGGCGATTTTTATATTAATATCCCCGTATCAACTTTTAGGATCATACATTCACATAGATAATTTAGATGTGGTTGTTCGTGATAATATCTCACATATTTTTATAGAGATAGATTTGGAAAATAACTTTATAAAAGATAGTGGGTACAGCTCGTTATATAATAATATGGAAGATAGGAGCGAAGAACGGTTTGTCATTCTAGGTAGATTATTTTCAGATCCATCAGATGATAATATGACAGATGAGGCTGAACTTTTTGAACAAGAAGAAAATATTGTTTATCAGTATGATCAGTCTGGAAATATTATATATAATGAGTTAGACGACAATGTGACTATTGATATGGTAGATGAGTTTTTCGATGATATCTTTATTTATTCAGGCATAGAGTTATCGTTAAATACTCCTAGCACATTTTTTTTCAGAGCTAAATTAATTCATAATTCAGATAAATCTGATTACGAGAAACAACGTGAATTTATGGATTTAACCTCAGAGGCGATCGAGGCTTTTTATAGCTATACATTAGATTTCAAAATAGGTGCAAGAGATGTTGTTCATGCAGAAGACGAGCTTGAAGCGATGCTTGCGTATCTAGATATAATTGTGAATAACGATCATGGATATAGAGAGTTGCACACAAGAGAAGAGTTAGATAAAATCACTGAAATTTTTGAAATTTTAGATGAAGTTGTCAAGACCCAGATGAAAGATGATATGGCAAATAAAGGTAAGGTTATAGAATCTATATATGAGTATCCGTTAGCTGATGTTCCGTATGACGGCGAGATATTTTTATCAAACTATTTTCCAAGATTAATTTTCAATGAAGCTAAAAAAATTCATACAAGTAGTTTCTCGTATAATGATAAACGTATATTGATAGGTGATTTATTTAGGTTAAATTTAGACACTCTTTTAACTTATACATACGATCTAGATACAGGTTCAAGAGATATTGATGAGAGCAAAATTGATGCATCCAGTATATTAACTTTCGTAAAATCTATGAAGCTAAACGATCACGGATACGGTGAAGGAACATCGGTTAAGGATATGGAAAAGATAGATATTATAATCGAAATATTAGAAGATTTATTTGGTATAAAGGAGCGAAAAGTTGAATACTTACAATAGTCGTAAATTACTAATTTTATGTTTTGCATGTGCTATGTTTTTTATAGGGTGTTCGCAGAAGTTGGATAAATATAAAGGCGAGATAGAGATGACTAAAGCACCGAGTGATCTTTTAATATTAGGCAACAAAATCACAACTGATGATGAATTAAGTCCGAGTGCAAAGACGACATTGTTATTAGATGTATCAAGCAAGTCATTAATTTTTTTTCCAGTGTATATGAAATATTTAACGGTAGGCAAGATCAATAGAAATAGCAGAGAAGTTTTAGCATTGATGAATGTGTGGAGATTTATGATAAACTCACCATTCTTAATTGGTGAAGATGAAACAAATGATTTGCATGCAAGACTACTTGCACTACTAGGCAGATATTAGTGTAAGTAGACAACTGTAGATTTAATAAGTTTTAAAGTTGGCAGATGTTGGCATAAATAAAAATTGTAAAATAGAAATTTTTAATAAGTAGTAAATTATTCAAAAATATAGAATAATAAATAGTAAAAAAAAGCGTAAGGTTTGTCTTACGCTTTACTTGTATCTATTTGTAACTGTTTAAAATTTAATTTAATTTAACGAGTTAGCACCGTTTAGGGAGTTACAACTATGTATAGATTTTAAAATTTTACTCATATTTTTTGCAGAATTTTTTAGAATTTGTTGAACACTCTTTTTTATAAAGATCTGCAAAGCTTTCACACGCCGAACCTAGTTTCCCGTCGCACGCTTTTTTATATAGTTTAAGAGCTTGATCGTTATCTTGTTTAACGCCCACTCCTTTATCGTATAGATATCCTTGCATTGCACATCCTAGCATATCGCCACCGTCGCAAGCTTTTTTCAGGTATTTAAATGAGTTTTTGAAATCATCATTTTCAGCATATTTTTCGCCAACAGTAATACAAGCATTCATATCTTTATACTCATCACATTTTATAGGAAGTTCGATACGATTATATAATGCATCATAACTATCGCAACCTAGTATTTCTCCACCAACACAAGCTAGTTGATAGAACTCTAATGCTTTTTTAAAGTTTAGTTTAACATCAACACCTTTTTCATACATCAATCCGATAACGCCACAACCAACCATCTCTCCACCGATACAAGCTTTGTTATAATATTTTATAGCCTTTTTATGATCTTTCTTAACACCCACGCCTTTGAGGGTTAAAGAGCCTTGAATAAGACATCCAGCCACCTCACCATTTTCACAAGCTTTATCAATATATTTATAAGCATTGGTATAATCATTTGCATTTCCGTAGTTATCAGCTAAATCCATACAAGCGTTCGCATCTTTATTGTCCTCACACTTAATCATCAACTCATCATCTGTTTCAGCAAACACGGCTGATGAATTAAACAGTAGAACTGTCACCACGATAAACAGAGTATAGAACAACTTCATAATTTTCTCCTTCATGAACTAATAATTATTTAATAGTAGCATAGATGAAAAAAGTAGAGAATAGAAAAGTTGTTATTGATATTTATAGATATAAAAAAAGTAGAGAGATTTTTGTAAACGCTCTACTTTAATTTATAATAATATTGATTTTAAATTACTTATATTTTTGACAGAATTTTTTAGGATCAGTAGCATCAACTGGACACTCTTTTTCGTATAGATTTACAAAATTACCACAACCTTTTTCATCTCCACCGTCACAAGCTTTAGTGTATATTTCTAATGCGTTAGCGTAATCTAGATCTACTACAATTCCATTTTCATACATCTCACCAAGTATTAGACATACTTCAATCTCTCCACCGTCGCAACTTTGATTATATAATTTTATCGCTTTTTTAATATTTTTTTTCACACCAATACCTTTTTGATATTGATATCCTTCTGCAGCACAACCAAGCATAGATCCACCATCACAAGCTTTTTTAGTATATTTAAATGCATTAACATAATCTCCACCTTCGCCATATTCAGAAGCAAGTTGAGTACAAGCATCGATCTCTTTTGCATCATTACATCTAATAGTTAAATCTTCTAATGATCCAACAAATGTATCATCAAGCCTATCACATGCCATCTCTTTTCCACCGTCGCAAGCTTTAGTGTATAACTCCATTGCCTTAGCGTAACTTAGATCAGTACCAAGTCCTTTCATATAGAGATCACCAAGAGCACCACATCCAGCCATCTCTCCACCGTAACAACTTTTAGTGTAAAATTTTACAGCTTTTTTATAGTTTTTCTTAACACCTAATGCACGTTGATAGAGATCACCTATTGCACCACAACCAAGCATATTTCCACCATCGCAAGCTTTTTCAAAATAATTAAGAGCGGTTTTGTAATCACCAGTAGATATATATATTTGTGCCATGCTTACACATGCAGTCATATTATTTTTCTCATCACACAAAACACGAAACTCTTCCTGTGAATCAACTATTTTAGTTTCTTTAGTTTCAGCAAACAGGGTAGATGAATTAAAACCAAGCAGAGCAACAATTAGAAACATAGCATATAAAAACTTCATAATTTGACCTCTTCATTAAACAATAATTATCTGATAGTAGCACATATAAAAAAAAGTAGAGAATAATTTTTTACTCTCTACTTAATTTATAATAATTTCACTTATTTTTTTTACTTATATTTTTTACAGAATTTTTTAGGATCAGTTGAGCATTCTTTTTCGTATAGCTCTTTAAAACTGCTACAGCCTCTTGCAACTTTTCCATCGCAAGCTTTTTTATATAATTCTAAAGCTTTGTCGCTATTTTGTTTTGTTCCATTTCCTTTTGCGTGCATGTCAGCAAGAGCGCCACAACCAGGAAGTTCACCACCATCGCAACTTTTTTTAAATAATTTAACAGCTTTTTTATGATCTTGTTTAACGCCCATTCCTTCTTGATATTGATGTCCTTGAATACCACAACCTATCATATTTCCGCCATCACAAGCTTTCTTAAAATATTTATGAGCGTTAGTATAATCTTCATCAGCCATCATATATAGAATAGCTAAATCAACGCATGCATTCATATCATTTTTATCATCACACAAAGCACGAAACTCTGCATGTGGATCAACTACCTTTTTTTCTGCAGTTTCAGCAAACGCCATAGATGAATTCAAAACCACTGCCATAACAACCGTAACCATAATGTACAATAACTTCATAATTTGTCCCCCTCAAAATATCTAATAATTATTTAGATGATAACATATATATATAATGTAGAAAACAGAAAAGTTGTTTTAAGATTTTTATTATAAAAAAAGTAGAGAACAACACAAGCTGTCCTCTACTTAATATTTATATAATTTATTTTAGAAATTAATTATACTAAATTTGATCGACTAAACTCTCTTAAGGTTTAGCTAGAACAACTACAACATCTTCGCCATCAACTTCAGCTTCAGCTTTTGTTACTTTAAACGTAGCATTAATTTCTAATTCAACTTCGTACTCTATAGCTGTATTAATATACTCCATATCAACTTCATAACTTTTAACTGCAGTGTCGCCAGTACCAGTTGTGATTGTAGTAACTTCAACTATGTCACCAGCAACAGGAGTTTCAGCAACTGTTGTTACATTAGCAGTAAACCATGCATCAATAGCTGTTTTTAATTCAGTAGGAAGAATTGCACTATATGCAACTTTTACTTCATTCTCTTGAGATGCAACAGTATAAGTTGTAGCAGCACCAGTACCAGTAACATTAAATAGAATTTCATTCTCTGTAGTTACAGCAGGTGTACCACTAGTAACACGCACTTCAACTTCAATCTGAGTTCCTTCCATTTCTGCATCTATAACTTGAACAATTGCAGGTGAAGGATATACTACTTTCACGGCAGTAATTAATGCATCATCAATAACAACTTTATCTTCATTATCATCAGCATCTAATGTTTCTTTAGAGTATAATAATTCAACTGGAGAAAAGTTATAATACAACTCAGCCTCTAATTGTGCGTTAGCTTGATTAACTAACTCAACTTCATACACTTTAGTTTTAACACCCGCAATAGTCTGAGTATCAATCTCTACTTCAGTAACTGTCCATAATGTAGCATCACTATATTTTAGAGTTGCTTTAAATGCTGTGTCTAAATCTGTTGGCATAGTTGTGCCTAAATCTTCAACATCTTTCTTAATAGTTGCAGTAGCGTTAGTCACTTCATACCAAGCAGTCATATTTTTTGTAGTAGTTGCAAGCGTATCAATTGATCCACCAATTGCAGGTGCTATTGTAAACGTTGCTACTTCATATCCTCTTTCAACTTTTACAGCTGAAACATTAATAGTACCTAAATCTTTAAAATCTTTCTGAATTTGTGCCTCTACAACCGCACGATTTGCCGAACTACCATCTCCTGTACCTGTACCTTTATCATCTGCACAAGATACTAATGCGAATACCATTCCTAACATAACTAATAATGATTTCATAATTTCCCTCTTCTTTATTTTATTGTAAATATTTATAGCTATTCATAATATAATATATCTTACGAAAATAACAAGACAAAAGTTGTCTTTTTGTAAGTGTATCAGTACTTAATTCTATAAAATTATAGAAAAATAAAGTAGCTTTGATTTTTTAAACATTCATTATATTAACTTTAGTCAGTTTAGAGTTTGCATAATCTTCAACCATTATTATAACTGAGTAGTTAACCACTATATATAGATTTTAATTATTTCTCAAATATTTTTTATCATTAAAAATAATATAGTTTACAAAAAAGGTTACTGTTAGAGAAAGTTTTAATTATTTTTCCAATATTTTTTAATAAGTGATAATAATTTTTTATATAAAATAAATATATGATAACTCTTAAATTAAGAACAGTTTTATCAAACAAATTCAAGATATTTAAAAATTTCCATAATATTTTAAAAAAAATTAAATATTAATATATCGAGATAAAAGTCAATAAATATATAGGTATTTGTTTCTATTTAATATCAGAATTAGGTATTTATTTAATAGCTCTATATTTATTTATTTATTTTTTCTTGACAAAGAGTTTGAATTAGTAGAGTATAGCAATCCGAAG
>CAMRCY010000007.1 GCA_947041165.1 uncultured Deferribacteraceae bacterium
AACTGTTTTGTTATGCACGTGAAATTGATTGAAAAAGTGTAATTTTTTGCGTAGTTATTAATTGTGCATAAAACTAGCCTGTGCAATTAGTTGTAAGTTATTGAGTGTCATAATACTTTGCTATTGTTGAGTGCATAAAGAAATTAAATCAAACTTTACAGTCAGCACTTCTTATAATAACCTAAACTTCATATCTACTAAACTTTATCTCTATCAAACTTCATATCTACTAAACTTCATATCTACTAAACTTCGTATCTACTAAACTTCATACCTATAAAACTTCATATCTACTAAACTTTATCACCATATAAATTTCATATCAACTAAATAAAAAAAGGGAGACTATTAATCTCCCTGCATTGCATATTTTTTAAAATTTACTACCAAACTACAAATAATGTTTTCTATAATAAGCATTACTCATAAATTTTGTTTCACAAATTGTTTCTTCTAATTGATACCCCATGATGCTAAAAGACTTAGCAACATACTCTCTGGGTGTTTGCCTTTGAAATCTGCAACAAGTGATGATCTTGTAGTTGCATTATCTGTTGCTAAAATAGATTTGTAATACCATAACGATGATAAATTTCCATCAGCTAAATATCTACTATAATCTACATCATTGCTTAAATCTGATGATACGTAAACAGCAATCTCTTCATAGTTACCTGATACTTTTGATAAATATAGAGATGCATTATCCATATCATCTTCTGAAAAATACATAAAACCTGTTGATAAATTGATATAATCCGAAAATGAAGGATATATATTCACTAACGATGCAAACTCTGGAATATCTTCTAGTGAAGCAACGTTTAACGCAGCCACTGCAATATTGCCAGCATCCTTAGATTTAGCACCCTTGTACGAATTAAAACCTAAATAAGCAACCACTACTAAAACAATTAATACTCCAACTCCGATAATAATCTGCTTAAAATAATTCTGTAATAAATTCTCTAACTTATCTACACGATTATCTTCAATAACTACGTTCTTCTTTTTAGCCATAATTCAACTACCCTCTTGATAATGCTTTATTAAATATTTTTCTATTATTTGATACTATAATTTCTATCTCTGCTAATGTTAAACCAGCACCTTGCATAACTGATACCGCCATATCGTAGCCAACATAATCTGATGGTATATGAGCATCATTGTTCACTACTAAATTAGCACCAACTTCTCTCGCTATTTTTGCCACATGACCGTTACAATAACTATGTCCTCTTCTTGTAGTTATCTCCAAGTAGACACCGTTCTTTGCTGCAAGCTCTGCATCTGCAACTGTGATAAGTCCTGGATGAGCTAAAATATCTACACCTGCATCAATCGCTGCTCTATTTGTACCCTCTATATATGGCTCTGTTATCGTCTGTCCATGGACTAAGACTATATCTGCACCCAATGAACGTGCTTTTACCGTTGATGCCTCTATATCGGCTGGGATAACATGAGTAAGCTCAACACCGATTATAACTTTAAACTCTTCATCTAGTGAGTTATACGACTCTTTAAATCTTAAATGTGTTGAAATTAACTCTTCTAAATTAGATCTATCTGCATGATCTGTTATAGCTATACCTAAATATCCTTTAGATTTTGCTCGTCTTGCTGATTCAGATGCTATTAATACTCCATCTGATTTTATTGTGTGTGTATGTAAATCGTATAAAATAATAATCCTCCAATAAAACTACAGCTTTAACATATTTGATTTAAAATATTTTATATCAAACTCAAACTCTCTACCTGTCCATAAATTAAATGATTTATATGCTTGCATAATTAACATATCTATACCGTTTACTAATTTTAGATGTTTATACTTAAGTCTCATAAAATCTAAAAATGGTGTCATACCACTACTGTATTGCAAATCTATAGCGTAATGTCTAATACCCATTCCAACATTTAAAAAATCAAAATCACCATCACTGATAGACGTTGTATTGATAACTATATCGCAATCAATTGTAGATAGCTTGTCGTGAGGGATAACTGTTATATTGTGCGAAGATAAATTTGCAACAGACTCTGCTTTTGCAACAGATCTATTAGAGAGGTATAAATCAATATTGTTATGCTTATTAAGTAACGTGACAAGTGCCCTACTAGCACCTCCTGCTCCTAATATCAATATAGAACTATTATCTAACTTAATTTTATTAAATTCAAAAAGCTTCTCTAACCCATAAACATCTGTGTTGTAACCTTTCATACCTGTGTCACTAAACTTAATTAGATTTACAGCCTTAGAATATTCTGCCACATCACTATAACTGCTACAAAGTTCATAAACTTTCTCTTTATATGGATGAGTTACATTAACTCCAACAAAATTGTGATCTCTTAAAAAACCTAATACATTTTCTAAATTAGAACTATCTTTTATATCAAAAACCGTATAACCACCATTAATACATGTGTTATGTAGAAAATAGTTATGAATAATTGGCGATAAAGTGTGTGAAAGAGGAGTTCCGATAATACCTATATTAACATACATTTATACAATTCCTCATTAATTAAAATTCATAAAAACAAACCATAAGCATATTATAACAAATACTCAATATAGTCAATATCGTTAACAACGTAAAAACAATTAAAACTAAGATTTGTTATAATATATTAACTATTCTTAGTTTTCTCTAAACCTAAACTTTTAATCTTCTTATAAAGATACGTTCGCTCTATATCAAGAACAGCTGCCGATTTGATAATATTCCAATCATTAACACGTAAAACATTTAGAAAATAATCTCTCTCAAATTCATCTCTCGCACTCTTTAATGTCGCACCATACTTATAAGATATATCAACTAAGCCTAACTCTTGATCTTTAATAAATATAGTCGGTGTATCCTCTACTCCGATTACTTCTTTATCTGATAATGCAACTAACCTTTCTACTATATTTTTCAACTGTCTAACATTGCCAGGAAAATCATAGCTCATAAATTGTTCCATTAACTCATTCGACAACCTTTTCTCTAATAATGAATTTAACGATGCAGATGACTTTAAAAAGTAGTTAACTAAATATGGAATATCTTCCCTACGCTCTCTAAGTGGAGGCACTTCAATCGGTATAACATTTATTCTGTAAAATAAATCAGCTCTGAAATTGTTACTTGTAATCTCTGCACTTATATCTTTATTGGTTGCACATATTAATCTAAAATTAGATTTAACAACTTCTGTTCCACCGATCGTTACAAACTCTCCCATCTCTAAAACTTTTAAAAGTTTCACCTGTGTTGATAGATCCATATCACAGATCTCGTCTAAAAATAATGTGCCACCATTTGCTAATTCAAACAGCCCCTTCTTGCTAGTTATTGCATCTGTAAAAGCTCCTTGCTCATATCCAAACAACTCGCTTTCTAACAATTCACTTGGCACTGCAGAACAATTAATCTCTATGAATGGTTGATCAGAATACATACCTAACATATGTATCAACTTGCTAACATGTTCTTTACCTGCTCCGTTCTCACCTGTAATTAATACAGCTGAGTTCATATTAGAAATTTTATCTATCTTATCTTTTAACCTATTTACAGACTGACTTACACCTATTAAATTATATTTCTTAATTAAATTATATTTTGAGTTACGTAAATCTTTCAACAATTTACTACGATCTTTTAGATGTTTTAAAATCATCACTATTCGTTCCAATGATAACGGTTTCTCTAAGAAATCATACGCACCATATTTAATACTCTCAACTGCATTTTCGATTGTGCCATGTCCTGAAATCATCACAACATCAATCTCTGGATAATATCGTTTGATCTCTTTCAACCCTTCCATGCCATCAATATCTGGAAGCCATATATCAAGAAATACTATATCAAATGTTTCCTCTTTTAACATCTCCATACCTTCACCAAAAGTTAATGCATGTTTAGAGAGATTTCCTTCATCATTAACGATACCCATTATTGCAACACCGATATTCTTCTCATCATCAATTATTAAAATTTTCATCTCAAATCCCTCTATCCAGTTCTTGATCGTACAGAACAACACTTAAAACTTATTAAACATACTATATCATATATTCTACTTATAAACCATATTATCACACCAACGGCTTAGGAATTTTTATAATAAATCTTGCACCATTCTCTAAATTCTTAGCTTCAATAGATCCTTGATGTTCATCTATTACCTTCTTCACAATCGCTAAACCTAAACCTGTGCCTCCGCTACGTTTACTGAAATATGGATTGAAAATATTTTCAATATCTTTCTCAGGAATACCACCACCTGTATCATCAATTATAACTACAATATATGTCTTTAATTCTTCTAATGTGATAGTAATAACTCCTGACTCTTTCATAGCCGAAATAGAGTTTGTTATCAAGTTTTGTAGAATACGTTTAATCTGAAGTTTATCTCCAGAAATCGTTATCGTACTCTCTGTCTTAAAATTGTAATCAAATTTTATATTAGGATATGAGCGTTCATAAAGATGAACAGTGTTTAATATCTCATCACATAAATTAATCGCCACCTTGCGAGAAACTTTATCTTTTGCAAAATATGAAAACTCTTCCACAAGTTCAAGCAACGACTCAACCTCGCTTACTATCGTATTCATACTCATCGTAACTATACCTTTGATCTCCGTGTCTTCTAATATAGAGATACGTTTATTAACTCTTTCTGCCATCAATTTTATAGGTGTTAATGGATTTTTAACCTCGTGTGCTATACGTGTTGCAACCTCTTTCCATACCTGAAATCTCTGTGATGTTACAATATCTGTTACATCATCTAAAACTATTAATAACTGCTCCTCTTCTAATGTGAAAATTGATGAAATATTCATCAAATATATTTTAGGTTTGCCGTCTACTGTAAATGATATATTAGATATAGTTTGCTTATCATCAACTTTTAAAAACTCTGATATCTCACTTATAATATCTCTTTGAAAATACTCTTCACTATTTATAACAAATAAACTTGCCTTCTCATTCATCTCTAAAATAGTTAGATCTTTTTTCATCAATATTATCATCGATGAAACATTTTTGAAGATTGCATCAATATACATTTTATCTATTAAAATCTGATTATACGTTTCAGATAAAATAACATTTTTGCTGTTCAACTCATTAGTATGTTCTTTAAGTTTTGATGTCATATTATTAAAAGTGTCTATCAAATAAGAGATCTCTGATCCACCTGTTGAGTTAACTTTTATATCTAAATTTCCACCAGATATAAGTACCGATGCATCAGCTAATTCTTCAATAGGTTTTGTGATACTATTGGCAAAAAGTACAGAACCCCATAACGCTGAAAAAACTACAATCAAAAACAAAACTACCATCAACATCAAATAAGAGTTCTTCACTGGATATGAAAAATATTTACTCTCTGAATGAATACTCTTCAATATATTGATACTGTTGATATCTAACTCAATTGATGTAGGGATCAGTTTATAAGCTATTAAAAACCTATCATCATCTAAAGGATATGATAACCAATAGATCGATCTATCATTAAACTGGTCGATACCATTATCTTTTTCATACAGCAACATTTTGTCTAAATAGGTACTCAATATGGAGCTGATATTTTTATCAATATTATCTTCATTAATGCCTTTAATATTAACTTTAACATCGCCACTCTTATTGCTAATGTTACTCTCATTACTATTAACGGTATTATTCCCACTGTTCGCATAAACTGTTTTTTTTGTATCAATATTGTATACGCCAGCTCCTGAGAAAATATCGTTACTGATATATGTATCTAAGAGATCGGTTACCTTAACATTATTGTCATCCGATATATCTACTAGCGAGAGTATGTTAAGATTTAATGTATCTATCATTAAACCCTCATAATCTTTTAAAATATTTAGAGAACTCGATAATGAGTAATCAATCTGTGCATCGAACCACTTATTGATCGCAACATTTATAACGGTGACTGCAAATGTAAATATAAAAAATGACGGTATGACTGATATTATCATTGAGAATAAAATCACTTTACTTTTAAGTCTTGATCCAAACTTCTTATCACTTCTTTCTGCAATAATTTTTGCAATGATCCTAAAGATCATCAACATAATAAATAGAATTATTATCACATTAATATTTACAAGAAAAAAGATAGACACATTTGTATACCAAGCATAATTTACATTGGTAATATTTTTGCCTACTATAAAATTGATACCTATAACGATTAGAAGATATAAAAGATATTTGCTTAATGCTCTTTTAGGATTATTGATCGAACTTGATGTTAATATATTTGTGATATTAGCTATAAAATACAATACCTTTCGTCTAAGTATCGCTATATGCAGTCTGAATTTATTCATTAATATCTACTCCACTTATAAATACCTATATAATTAACCTATTCATTAATCTATCTATCATATAAATAAAATATTATTATTGCAAGAAGTTCTAATATAATGTAATAATAAACGGATATATTATTCTTTTATAAGTATATTTTAGGAGAAAACATGGCAGATTTTGAACATAAGACGATTGAATATGGAACAACTATATTAAAACTTGTTAGAGTTAAAGAGTTTATTGATGGTACTCAACGATTGTTTGGAAATATTTTGTTTTCAATCAAGCATCATAGAGAGCAACATAACGAGATGATGCATATAAGAATTATACCGCTTTCTGGTATAACAAAAATATCTGGCACAAATAGATATACTATACAAGCTGATGCAAAACTATCGATAAATAAAATATTTGTTAACGCTAACCATAACAACCAATCGATCGAATTTGGACCTCTTCAAGGATTGTTAATTGATGAATCTATTGCTAATCGTGGGATAGGAACATTTGCTATGAACGAACTTGTTAAATGGGTTAAACAAAATTTTGAAGAATATGTTGTCGTACCGTTTGAATTTGTTGGAACAGATTCTATGACAACTGATGATAAAGAGATAAGAATTAAGTTCTTAGAAAATTTCGGATTTAATTTAAACTTCTCAGATATATCAAGAAAAAATGGATCTATGAAAGCAAGAAGAGTTTCATTTTTAAGAGAATATCTAAACTTTGATAAAGTTGACGAAATAGAAATTGAACCATATTTCTTCAATCTAATTAAAGAGAAATTTGATATAGATAAACAGTATAACGAACTTAAAATAGATTACCAACTAAGAGGAGAGGAACTTTTAGGCGGAATTCAAAAAGCCGACTTAATTAAATATTCTCTAATTTTTATCACAGTTGTACTCGCAATATTTATATTTCTTATGAGTAGTAAGTAATCATATTAAATAAGAGTAAGCAATTGTAGTTAACTATTAGTGAGCATAGTGAGTTCAAGTTCATTAGTCGCTAAAAGTAGTAGTTAATAAATCGGCAGTAATCAGTGGTGAGCATGGTGAGTTCAAGTTCGCTAGTCACTAGAAATAGTAGTTAATAAATCGGCAGTAGTAAGTGTGAGTATGGTGAGTTCAAGTTTACTAGTCGCTAGAAATAGTAGTTAATAAATCGGTAGTAATCAGTGGTGAGTATGGTGAGTTCAAGTTCATTAATCACTAAAAGTAGTAGTTAATAAATCGGTAGTAGTAAGTAGTGAGTATGGTGAGTTAAATTCGCTAGTCACTAGAAATAGTAGTTAATAAATCGGTAGTAATCAGTGGTGAGTATAGTGAGTTCAAGTTCGCTAGTCACTAAAAGTAGTAGTTAATAGTCATAGTTGGTTAAGCGTTAGTTAGGTAATAATATCTAATCGCTAATCGTATTTAGTTAGTAGTTAATAGTAGGTGTAAAATAAAAAAGATAGGCTTCACAACAACAATTCCTGTAGAGATTGTTTTAGCAAGTAATAACATTCCTATAGATTTAAATAATATTTTCATATCACATGACAATCCATTAGAATATATCGATTACGCACATCAAAGTGTACTTCCAAGAAATTTATGTAACTGGATAAAAGGGCTCTACTCTGTAGCCATTAGAGATAGATCGGTTGATGAAATAATATCAGTTGTAAGTGGTGATTGTAGCAACACTCATGCACTAACTGAACTTTATGAAGAGAACGATATAACCGTACATAAATTCTCATATCCATCATCTAAAACCAACCTTTATAATGAGTTGAAAAACCAGATCATTGATCTTGCTGGTGCGTTCTCGTTAACTCTAAAAGACGTTCAAGAATATTCTAAAATAACTGACAAAGTTAGAGCCAAATTAAAAAGAGTTGATCAATTAACAGTTGAAAATAAAGTGACTGGTTTTGAAAATCATCTATGGTTAGTTTCATCAACAGATTTCGGTTCTGACTTAGATAAATTTTCTAAAAATCTTGATGAGTTTATAAAAGAAGCAGAAGACAGAAAGCCTATGGACTCAACCGTTAGATTAGCGTTTATAGGCGTGCCTCCGATCATACCGAACATCTATAACTTGATCGAAAAGAAAAGCTGTAAAGTGGTTTTTAATGAAGTTCAGCGTCAATTCACAATCCCCTCTGAAGCTGAAGATTTTGTGCAAAGATATATAGATTATACATATCCATACACAATTTGGGACAGGATAAAAGATATAAAAGAACAGGTAGATTTAAGAAAAGTTGATGGTATAATCCATTACGTTCAATCGTTTTGTTATCGTCAAATACAAGATATTGTTATTAGAAAACATATTGATAATATGCCGATATTGACGATTGAGGGAGATAAACCATTAGACATTGATAATAGAACTATCATAAGAATAGATTCGTTTGTCGAAATGTTGCATGATAAAAAAGCAGGGAAAGTTAGATAAAATTATGAATAAATCAAATAAATACGCAGGCATAGATATAGGCAGTAGATACGTTAAAATAGTGACATACAATGAAAGCAATTCCACTTATAATAGAGTGAGTTTAAACACTATTGATTTCTATAAAAACTTTACATATCACAAAAATGATAAACTAAATATAGATCTCAAAAACTTGATCGATCAAGATATTTTTCATATAACAGCAACTGGATACGGCAGAAACCTTTTAGAGTTTGATAACGCTGAAATAATATCAGAAATTAAAGCACATTTTAGAGGTGCTAGACGTAGCTCCAAAATGGATGACTTCACTTTAATTGATATAGGTGGACAAGATAGTAAAGTTATTATTTCTAGAAACGGATATATTGAAGATTTTATTATGAACGATAAATGTGCTGCATCAACTGGAAGATTTTTAGAGAACAGTGCATCAATTTTAGGAATAACCGTTCAAGAGTTAGCAGATATGAAAGACTCATCAATTGATATATCTGTAACGTGTGCTGTGTTTGCTGAAAGTGAAATTATTAGTCAATTAGCATCAGGCAAAAGAATAGAACAGATCGGTGCTGGTATAAACTTATCTATCGCTAAAAGGATAGCTACTTTGATGTCGTCTAAATTGTCTGATAACGTGTTAGCATCGGGTGGCGTTTCAAAAAGTAGAGCTATTATTGAGTTCATGTCTGAGATCATTAAGAAAGATATTATGATAATTGATAACTCAGAATTCAACGGTGCATTTGGTGCGTTAAAAGAGTATCAAGCAGATAGTAATATCTAAAAGTATCTAGCGTATTGTATATCTTAAAAGTGATGCAAATTGAGTTTATATTAATATTATCAAAAAGATATTTATAATAATTGACAACTCTAAATTAAACGGTATGTTTGGTGCGTTAAAAGAGTATCAAGCAGATAGCAATATCTAAAAGTATCTAGCGTATGATCTACCTAAAGGTATCAAGCATAGTTTAAGTATATTATCGTATGTTTTCACTATTTATTATGGTTTCGCATATCTTGTTACTCATCAATATCCTAACTCCATCACATAAAAAAAAGAGTATATTAACCTAAGTCAATATACTCTTTATATTATTTTTATAATCAATCAACCAACTTTTAATTTAATAATCTAAAGCCAAATTGTTGCTTATTTATTTACTATTAATATGTTAAATAATCAAGTTAAACTTATCATGCAAACCGTGCCAAGCGTTCAACCTATCTAAGTGTTTAAACTATACTTAGTATTCAAACAGTGCCAAGCGTTCAACCTATCTAAGTGTTTAGCCTATACTTAGTATTCAAACCGTGCTAAGCGCTCAACCTATCTAAGTGTTTAAACTGTACTTAGTATTCAAACCGTGCTAAGCGTTCAGCCTGTCCAAGTGTTTAACCTATACTTAGCGTTCAACCTGTCCAAGTGTTAAAATTGCCTAGAGTGTTTTAATTGTGAGCAAGCATTCTAATATTTCTGTCCGTTGCTGCATAATATAATCCAGCATTTTGTACAGCTGCAAGCTTATCATCAACTTGTAAACTGAAATCTGCCATCAACTCTTTTTTAATACTTTTTTCAGGTTGTATTTTCATTTTAAGTGGGTTGATCCACGTGTTATAATGTTTAACTCTATAATCTAAATGTGGTCCTGTTGAGATGCCTGTGCTTCCAACATAACCTATTGTTTGACCTTTTGTAACTCGATACCCTTCTCTAAGTCCTCTATTAAATCCATGTAAGTGAAGATAGTAAGTTTTATATCCATTAGCATGTTGAACGATCACATAGTTTCCATTATATTTACCACGTCTCATCTTCGTTATTGTGCCATTTGCAGTCGTGAAAACTGGTGTTCCAGTTGGTGCTGCATAATCTATTCCGTAATGAGGTTTATAAGTTTTGTTCACTGGATGCAATCTTGAATATGAAAATCTTGATGATATTCTTGTGAATTTTAATGGTACTTTTAAAAATCCTCTAGCTAACGCTTTTCCTTCAGGAGTATAATATCCTTCATACTCTGTATTGTCATAGAATGCAGTTTTCTTACTTATGCCATTAACATTGAAATCAGCAGCCAATATCTTTCCGTATCCTGCATACTCACCGTTAACAAATTTTTTCTCTACTAATATACTATATTTATCGCCAACTCTTAGATCTCTAAAAAAATCTATTTCCCACTCATAGATTGATGCCATCATAGCTGCCAATTCTATATTCTCACCGATTGCTTGAATTGAATCAAATAGGTTCGTTATAATAGTTCCTGACACAAGTGTTGGCATTGTAACAACTTCTGCCTCTATCTCTTCAAGTGAGTAACCCTCTTCTACAAACTCAATAACAATATCTGTGTTTCTTTGAGGAGAAACAATTGCATACTCATCATTTAAAACTATAATTTCTCCGATCTTTAATACATACGCTGGATAACGCTTACGTATATCATGAAACAGTTTATCAATCTCTAAAGGTGTTAGCTGTTCCGAAAAGATACCTTGTAATGTATCTCCAGATTTAACTAGATACTCTTGAGCAGATAATGGAACCGTAAAAAGAAATAATATAATAGCTGATAAGAAGACTTTTTTCACCTAACACTCCTAATTTTCAAAATACTTAACAAACACAAACATATACTAAATAAACTTATTTAATCAGTTTGAGCACGATAAGTTAATATAAAAACATCATAATAATATAACAAAAAACAGGGAAAATAAAACAAAAAATTCAAACAAATGCTGAAAGTTACATCTTTAGTAGTTGATTATCACGTTTACTGCGATACTTATTAATAAGAATATACACAATCACCAGTGCAATAATTCCACCAAATAAAAAGTATGAAATCATGTGTAGATTATCTTTTAATAGATCAATATTATTACCTAAAACGTAACCCAATAAAGCCAAAATCGTAACCCATATTCCTGCACCTAATGCTGTGTAGAATAAAAACTTAAAAATATTCATTCTGACAAGCCCTGCTGGTAGAGATATGTATTGCCTAATACCTGGAATTAATCTTCCTGTAAATATTGTGATCTCACCATGCTTTAGAAAAAACGCTTCAAACTTCTCAAATCTGCCGTCGCTCAAAAACAGATATTTTGAATATTTGATTATAAATGATCTACCTAAATATGCCGCGATATAATAATTTACAAGTGCACCAAGTAACGATCCCAATATCCCACATATAATAACAATAACTAAATTCATCTCACCTTGCGATGCTAAATAACCAGCTGGAGGAACTATTACTTCACTAGGAAACGGGATAAAAGAACTCTCTATACCCATTAAAAAGATTATGCCAAAGTATCCAAGTTTACCAACCGTTCTCACTACAAAACTTACCGCTTCTGCAAAAATATCTGTCGTACTTGAGATTAAATCTTTTAAAAAATCCATCGTTTCTATATAGCTCTCTTATGATTAATTATTTTATTTATTATTATTAACTTAATATAATTTTATGTAAAAACTTGTACACTATACATATAACTCAAACATATATTGTGTCAACAAACTCACAATGCATAAACCGTTGCAAACTCGTACACCGTTGCAAAATCGCACACCGTTACAAACTTGCACACCGTTACAAATCGCACACCGTTGCAAACTCACATACCGTTGCAAAATCGCACACCGTTGCAAACTCGCATACCGTTGCAAACTCGCATACCGTTGCAAACTCGTACACCGTTGCAAAATCGCACACCGTTACAAACTCACATACCGTTGCAAACTTGCATACCGTTGCAAACTCGCACACCGTTACAAACTCACATACTGTTACAAATTTGCACACCGTTGCAAACTCACATACCGTTGAAAACTCGTACACCGTTACAAACTCGCATACTGTTACAAACTCGCACACCGTTGCAAACTCGCACACCGTTACAAACTCGCAATGCACATACCTGTTGCAAACTCGCATACCGTTACAAACTCACACACCGTTACAAACTCACACACAGTTGCAAACTCACACGGTAACTTTAATCATATATTTATTGCTTACTGGACTCAATCAATTCTCTTGCTTGAGAGAGTGACGTTTCGCTTTCACTACCCGTCATCATTATTGCTAAAACTTTCTCTCTTTCATCACTATCAAGTTTAATTATCTCAGTAGTAGTAAGCTCTGTATCTGCTTTCTTAATAATATGAAAATGACTATCAGCCATTGCTGCAACAACTGGAAGATGTGTTATAACTATCAACTGTTTTGTGCTACTTAAAGATTTCAATCTTTCAGCAACCGATTTCGCAGCCTTACCACTTATTCCTGTATCTATCTCGTCAAATAAAAGCGTCTCAACATGATCGCTATCTGCAAACACTTCTTTAAGTGATAACATAACTCTTGAAATCTCTCCACCTGATGCAACTGATGCAAGAGGTTGTAAATCAAAACCTTTATTAGTTGATATATAAAACTCTGCTACAACTCCACCGTTTTTGTCAAGATCTGGAAGTTCTGTAAATCTAACTTCAAACCTTGAACCGTTAAGTTCTAAATGTTCCAATATCGTTACAATCTTCTCTGATAAGTTTTTAGATAACTCCTGACGAGAACCATTTAAAACCTCTGCTTTCTCAGAAGCTTCTTTTCTACATATCGATAACTCTTCAACAAGTTGTGCTTGTATCTCTTTAAAATTATCAATCCTGCTTAACTTCTCTTGTAACTCATCCCTCTTAACCAATATAATATCTATATCTTGTGTAGAATATTTTTTGTATAAATTAGCAAGTTTATATTTTCTTTCAATAAGATTATTTAACTCATTTTCAGAATTCTCTTGTTTATCAAAAACATTTTTAATCAACTTAACCGACTCTTCAATCTGCTCATATGAACTCTTTATCATATCAGAAGCTTTAGTTAAATCTGGCGATAATTTCTCTACAGCAAATAACGATTTAGATGATTTTGAAATAAGCTCCATAGCCGAGATTTCACCCTCTTCTAAAATATCTATAACTGTTGCAGTACACTGCTTTATCTTATCCATCTCTGATAGAAAAGTTATCTCGTTATCAATATTAGAATCTTTATCCCTATCTAGTGATAATAAATCAATCTCATTTATATCAAATTGATATAAATCTTTTAATCGGCTACTTTCATCTAAATCTTTATTAAGATTATCTAATTCGTCTTTTTTATTTTTATATACACGATATGCTGATGCATAATTGTTCTTAATATTTATAGGTATAAAGTAGTCAATCATACCTAAATGTCTTTTAGGATTAAAGAGAAGTTGATGTTCATGTTGTCCATGTATATCCATTAAAAACTCTGAAACTTCTTTAAGTTTATTAACTGGTGCAACTTTAGAATTTATCAACACTTTGTTCCGAGCCTCGCTATCTGCAAGTCTTGACAAGACGACTTCATCCTCAATATCAAAAGCAAATTTTAGATCCTCGTTCATTGAAGGTACATTAGAAAATGTTGCCTCTACTAATAACGGCAGACTATTATCTCTGAGAGTTGATTTATTGAACCTCTCTCCCATAAGAAATTTTAATGCACCAACAAGTACCGATTTACCAGCACCCGTTTCACCCGTTATAATATTTAAGCCAGGCCCAAAATCTAAACTAGCTTTTTTAATTACTGCAAGATTTTCAACCGAAAGATAGGTTAACACAACTCTGTCCCCCAACCTAATTTGTTTTTTAACACTGAGTAAAATGATTTATCTCTACTCGTAACTATTTGTGCAGGTTTTGGCGATCGTTTAATCGTAACAACATCACCGATATTTAAAGAATTTATAACCTGTCCATCGTGCGTAACCGATGCCTCAGATTTTGAAATATCTACAGAAAATTTAATCGATACTTTTAACTCGCTATCAGCTGGAATTACAATCGGACGAATATATAATGTGTGTGGACAGATCGGCACTATCAATATAACATTCAACTTAGGATGTATAATAGGCCCGCCTGATGAAAGTGCATAACCTGTTGATCCTGTCGGAGTTGATACTATTAATCCATCTGCTCTAAACCGATTGATCACCTCTAAATCGCTCTCAACTGTGATCTCCAGTATCTTAGATGTAATCGCTTTATTAATAACAATTTCGTTTAACGCATTAAATCCTGTCACAAAATTATCACCATTATATATCTCGCTCTGAAGTCGCATTCTCTCTCTTATTATCAACTTATCATTTATTGCATCATCAATATAATTTTCTAAATCGTCTAATTGAAGCTCCATAATAAAACCAACTCTACCTAAATTAAACGGTAGTATCGGAACATCAATCTCAACAAACAATTGTAACGCATGTAAAAGAGTGCCATCGCCTCCTAACACAATTACAAACTTAGACTCACGACGCATCTCTTCAATAGTTGAAAAATTGATATCAATATTATAAGACTTTACATTATCTTCTAACATCAACGGTTGAATATTTTTAGACAAAAGTAAGGCAATAACTTTGCTAGCTACCACCTCAATACGATCATCAGACAATTTTACGATAACTGAAGCTTTAACCATTATAAAAACATCCTATTAATAATACTTAAACATCACGACTTAAACACTATACTAAAGCATAGCTAATCAAACATCACTACTTAAATATCGTGATTATACCTAAAAACAGATATATATTCAATGTTTCCTTTTCGCCCCTTAATTGGAGATTCATAAACATCAATTTTTTCAAAATTATGTTCAGATGCGAACTCTTCAATCTCACCTATAACTCTAAGCCTAACTGAAAGATCTTTAACAATTCCACCCTTCATAACTTCATCTTGCTTTGCTTCAAATTGAGGTTTTATTAAGGCTACATAAATTGATCCAGTTTTACAAAACTCAACTGCTTTTGGAATAATTTTTTTGAGCGAAATAAACGACAAGTCAGATAATAAAATATCCACCTTCTCACCTATTAGATTGAAATCTATATACCTAAAATTAATCCCTTCCAATAAATTCACTTTAGGATTATTTTTCAATCGCTCATGAATTAAATTCACTCCAACATCAACCGAATAAATTTTAGCAGCATCATTTCTAAGTGCAACTTCTGTAAATCCACCTGTTGAACATCCAATATCTAAAACTACTTTATCTGTGAAATCCACTATCTTTCTATCAACCACAGATTGAAGTTTTAAAGCACCCCTGCTCACATAATCATGCTCTTGCTTGAGCCTTATATCTGAGTCCACTTTTATCATCGTACCAGCTTTGTTGACCAGCACATCGTCAACCAATACAATGTCTTGAATGAGATAACTTCTTGCAATCTTAATATCTGTTGCAAAACCTCGTGATAACAAAAGCGAGTCTATGCGTTCTTTACTCATAAGCTTTTAGAAATTTTCTCAAATATTTTATCAGCAGTTAAATCATGATCATTCCTAAGTGATGGAATATCTCCCTGCTCTACAAAACAATTAAGCCCAAACTTCTCTACAGATATAAATAACTTAGCCTCTTGTAAAACAGATTGAACCATTTCACCTAATCCACCTGATAACACGTTCTCTTCTATAGTTATTATAAGTGACTTACCTTTTAACTCATCAACCAATACCTTAACATCTAGTGGTTTTAAAAACCTTACATTTATCAGAGAGATAGAGTGACCTTTTTCAAGCAACTTTTTATATAATTTATATGCTTCGTTAAAAATATATCCATTAGATATGATAGCGATATCTTTCCCTTTAAAAACAATCTCAGGAACACCCAGTTCAACGATTTGATTTTCAAGTTCAGGATATGTGTTAACACTCCCTCTTGGGTATCTTATAGCGACTGGTGATTTTAACGATAGAGATAAAGTTAACATCTGTTCAAGTTCAAAACTATCTTTTGGCAGCATAACAATTATGTTTGGGATCGCTCTTAGGAAAGTTAAATCAAACACTCCATGATGCGTTGGACCATCTGCTCCGACTAATCCAGCCCTATCAATACAGAAAGTTACGGGTAGATTTGATACGGCAACATCATGAATAATCTGATCGTAAGCACGTTGAAGAAAAGTTGAATAGACTGCAAAAAATGGACGCATTCCGAATGTTGCAAGCCCTGCTGAAAAAGCTACTGCGTGTTGCTCTGCTATCCCTACATCAAAAAATCTATCTGGGAAAATATTAGAAAAACCTCTAAGTCCTGTTCCATCTTTCATAGCAGCGGTGATCGCAACAACTCTATTATCAACTTTAGCAAGTGTGCATAAATTTCTGCCGAAACAATCTGACCATGATTCTACAAAGTTTGATGAACCACCAAGCTCCCCTGTTTCAACATTGAATGATGACACACCGTGATATATATCTGGTTTCTTTTCAGCAGGTGTATACCCTCTACCTTTCTGAGTTATAACATGTATGATAACTGGTTTTTTCTGTAAATAAGCATTGCTTAACGCTTTCTCGATATCACCGATTTTATGCCCATTTATAGGTCCAATATATTTAATTCCAAGATTTTCAAAAATCGTTCCAGGGATAAAAAATGATACTAGCGATGACTCTATTTTTTTTATAAACTTTATAAACTTATCACCAAGTGGAGCATCTTTTAACATATGTCTAAGGTCTTGTTTAAACTTTGTTACAAACTCACCTGATAAAGATTTTGATAGATAAGTTGAGAATGCTCCAACATTTTTATCTATACTCATTTCGTTATCATTCAACACGATAATTAGATTTTTCTTGAGCGATCCTGCATTGTTTAAACCTTCAAACGCTAAGCCACCACCTAACGCACCATCACCTATTACGGCAACTGTTTTTATCTCTTTTCCAGTAATCTCGTTGCCCACTTTTATTCCAAGTCCAACCGATACCGATGTGCTTGTGTGTCCTGATATTGCAGTGTCATACTCGCTCTCTGTTGGTGAACAGAAACCCGATATGCCTTTATATTGACGTAGAGTTGAAAACCTTTCACGCCTACCTGTTAATAATTTATAAGCGTATGATTGATGTCCAACATCCCATACGATTTTATCTTTAGATAAATCTAACGAACGCAATAATGCGATTGTTAACTCTATAACACCTAAACTTGGCGCTAAATGTCCACCTGTTTTTGAAACAGTTGTAATTATCTCATCTCTAAGCTCTGCTGCTAGAACAGTCAAATCAGCATCACTAAGTTTTTTTATATCATCAGGAGTTGATATACTATCTAATACCAACTTCTTCTTTGTATTTTCATCATTCATACTTACAAAAACCTTCTCAATACATTTTCAATATTTGGATCTATTAATTAGAGGAAATCGATTATTTATTGTAACTTATTAACTATCGTAACTTGCTAACCATCGTAACTTGTTAACTATTGTAACTTGTTAACCATTGTAACTTGCTAACTATCGTAACTTGCTAACCATCGTAACTTGTTCACTATTGCAACTTGTTAACTATTGTAACTTGCTAACTATCGTAACTTGCTAACTACTATAACTTGCTAACTATCATAACATTATCTACTACTTATCTCTATATATAATATAATCTGATATGCCGTTTAGAATTTTTGCACGATCACCAAAAAACAAAATATCATCTTTTGCTTTAGTTAAAAGTTCGTTCAAAATTCTCTTTGACTCATCTAGTCCGAAAAGTGATGGATATGTTAATTTAGATTGAGCCACATCTTTACCTGTGCTTTTACCTAAAACTTCTTTCGACGAAGTTATATCTAAAATATCATCTTGGATCTGAAATGCTAAACCGATACTGTTTCCATATGATGAAAGTAATCTACACTCTTCTTCATCTGCATTAGCAAGTCTTGCACCTATTAAAATTGATGCTTTAATTAGCTCAGTGCTTTTATTCATGTGTATATATTTTAATAATGATTTGTCAGGAGTAGAATTTTCGCCGTATAAAATATCAGCAACTTGTCCCGCAATCATACCTTTATCGCCTGATGACACTGAAAGGTTTGTTGAAATATCAACCCTAACTGTATCTGATATTGATGGAGATATACGTCTATCATTAATCAATTCAAACGCCCTTGTAACAAGTGCATCGCCTGATAAAATAGCTAACGCTTCACCGTATACTTTATGATTGGTTGGCTTGCCTCTACGATAATCATCATCATCCATCGCTGGGAGATCATCGTGAATTAATGAGTATGTATGAACCATCTCAACAGCTGCTGCAAATGGTACAACAATTTCGATATTGTCTGAAAATAAACTGTATGATGATATTAGAAGTGATGCACGAATACGCTTGCCACCTGCAAATAAAGAGTAACGCATTGACTCAATTAATTTAGACGAATAACTCTCTTCTATCACAAGATATTTATCTAAAAAACTATCAACCTTTAAGGCACACTCTTCAATAAAAGATTTAGCGTCAATATTATTCATCATCAATATCTAACTTTTCCCTTTTAATATTTGTGCTTTCTATCGTTGCAACAGATATAATACTCTCAATATTATCAAGCGTACCTCTGCACTCATTTGCAAGAACCATACCTTCTTTAAATAATAAAACCGAGTCTTCAAGTGTAGAGTCTGTTCCCTCTAATTTAGAAACAATGTCCTCTAATCTAATCATCTTTTTCTCAAAATTTTTAATCTTATCTAAATCTTTACTACTATCTTTAACTTTTTTATCTTCCATAATCAACTCTAAATATTATTAATTAATACTCACAAAACAATGTGATATTGGATACCTATAATCAATATAAATATCTATTTCGAACTCTTTTCAAGTATCCCTAAAACTCTCTTAGCATTACCTTTTGCTTTAACATTATATAAAGCCTCTTCTATAATTCCGTTCTCATCTATTATAAATGTTGAGCGTTTAATACCTGTGATTAATCTGCCGTATAACGATCTATCTCCGTATGCAAAATAACTTTTCACAACTTCTTTATCGCTATCAACCAACAGATCTATTTTTAAATTATATTTTTCTTTAAACTTTTTATGGCTCTCGCATGAATCAGGAGAGACACCTATGACAATAGTATTTAATGCTTCAAATTCAGCAATAAGTGATGTGAAATCGTTTGCTTGAAGAGTACAACCAGGAGTGCTATCTTTAGGATAAAAATAAAGAACTACTTTCTTGCCTCTAAGATCTTCTAACTTTATATTTTGCTCATCTACATTTTGTAGTGAAAAACTAGGAGCTATATCACCCTTTTTTAACATATTGCACCTTTAATTATTTTATTTTTTTTTACAACTTAATTGCACCAGTTTACTTTATTTTAATTTACGAACTTAACAATTCAAAATAATTTATTTTATATAATTTGATAGTTCAAAATTATTCTAATCTACATAATCTACAACTCAAAATTATTCTACGTTACTCAATCTACAACTTGAAATTATTCTACGTTACTCAATCTACAACTTAAAATTATTCTACGTTATGTATCGTAAAGTGCAAGTTCCGATTAATCTGCATCTTGCAACTTAGTTGCACCTGATAATTCTAACCTATATAATCTACTAACTTAAAATTACTCTACGTTATATAACCATACAACTCAAAATCATTCTACGTTATATAACCATACAACTTGAAATTATTCTACGTTATATATCATAAAGTACAAGTTCCGATTAATCTGCATCTTGCAACTTAGTTGCACCTGATAATTGTCCACACGCTGCAGAGATATCTTTACCTAATCGCTTACGAATAAATGCTGATATTTTATTTGCTATCAAATAATTCTGAAACTGTTCAACAACCTTCATTTGTGGTTCTTTAAAATCAGTAAACTCAGAACTATTATAAATTATTAAATTAACTTTTGCTTTGATACCTTTTATGAGTTTAACAAATAATTTAGCATCATCTAAACTATCGTTTACGCCATCTATCAATATATACTCTAAAGTTATTCGCTTGCGTTTATCAAGTTCAAGAGTTTTTAACTTCTTTACAAGCTCTTCTAACGGGTATTTATTTGATATAGGCATGATATCTTTTCGCACTGCTTGACGTGGTGAGTTTATTGATACTGCAAGATTAACTGGAGTTTCCATTCTATATAATCTATCTATATTTTTAAGGTAGCCACTTGTTGATACTGTAACTTTTCTATGTGAAAAACCTAGATACTTATCATCCAATATTATCTCTAAAGCTTGAAGAAGTGAATCTATATTGTCAAGCGGTTCACCCATACCCATAAACACTAAATTTGATAATCTTGTGTTAAAAAGTTTATCAGCTTCGTTTCTTAAATATTGAACTTGTTTGAAGATTTCAGCAGGTGTTAAATTACGCTTGAAACCGATAGACATAAATGTAGCACAAAATGTGCAACCCATTCGGCAACCTACTTGAGATGAAATGCAACCCGTAAATCTCTCACCATCTTTTAATAAAACTGATTCAATTCTCTCTCCATCTGATAGTTCAAATAAAAATTTAATCGTTCCATCAAGAGATGCTTCTCTTGAAACTTCTTTAAAAGGTGTGATAGGGTATCTTGTTGATAATTTATCCCTTAATGGTAATGGGATATTTGACATTTGGTCGTAAGAATATACACCACGCTTAAATAACCATTCGACTATTTGATCGGCTCTATAATTACTTTCGCCATTAGACTTAATAATTTGTTGTAACTCTGCTACAGAAAGATTATCAATAAACTTCATAATTCACAATTGCTACTCTGCAGACAAGGTTGCAATAACATTTTCATCAGTTTCTTCTATCGTAAAAAGTCTATCAAGGTTAGTATGCATAAAAACCTTTTTTATATCTTCGTTGATAGAGGTAAGTATTAAACTTTTTTCACTTTCTTTTATAACTCTTAACATTCTTATTAACTCTCTTAAACCAGAACTATTTAGATAAGTTACGCGTGAAAAATTTATAACAAACACATCAACACTTTCCATTTTCACAGCGATATGATTTCCTAACTCTTCACCATTAAAAGAGTCAATCTCATATATCGGATATAAAAATTCAACTTTCTTCCCATTACTTAAAACTTCAGTATTTTCACTAAAAGACATTTTTGTATATCCTCCGAATTAAAGATAATTTATTCTAACAGTTATAATTATTAAAAACAACTATAATATTTTAAAGGCACATCTTACTAAATAATAAATATATTCTATCTGCTGCCAGGCTTGATAGCCGCTGTTCCTGTTGATGCACATATTGGACAGTTTGATGCCTCGTAACTCTTCACTAAAACTCTAGCAAGTGACATATATGGTTGTTTAAAATCAGGAGCTTCTTCACTTCTATCAATGATAGACACGATGGCTATAACTTCACCACCCGCCTCTTCAATAGCAGCTATGCACTCTTTTGTTGATCTGCCCGTTGTGACAACATCTTCTGCAACAATCACCTTCTCTTTATGCCCTAAAGTGAACCCTCTTCTAAAAGTCATTTTGCCATCAACTCTCTCAGTAAATACTGAACGTTTCGATAACAATCTTGATAATTCATAACCGAAACGTATTCCTCCAATCGCTGGAGATACAACCGTTGTAAATTCAAAAAACTTTAATTTTGGAAGCAATTGAGATATAACCTCTGTCGCAAGTTCTGGGTGTTGTAAAACTTGTTCCGATTGTAGATATGTATCAGAGTGCATGCCTGATGATAATAAAAAATGTCCTCTAAGTAACCCATTATTTTCTTCATAAACTTTTACAATATCCATATAACCTTCTCTATCTTAATTTTTTACAATCTACTAAGCAGAAAATCTGCAACAACTTCTTTGAATATATTTAAACGAAATTCATTCATATATTTACTCTTTAAATATACATTTATTTCTCGATACACACAACATAAATTTAATCATATAGAAATAATATTCTCAAAATATTTCTGTGTAACGATATAATATACTTATTGATAGTTATATGAAGAAGAAATTAACGGTTATTAATGCTATTATTTATATTGAGTAGATATCAAATAGAAATAAATTAGTCTTTAAGTTCTATAAGAATTTTTGAAGCTGCGTTTAATGGATCTTTTGCTGATGTGATAGATCTGCCAACAACGATATAATCTGAACCGATTAACTTCGCATCTGCTGGAGTAACTACCCTCTTCTGATCATTCACGTTATCATCAAGCATACGTATCCCTGGAGTGATCGTTATAAAATCTGTGCCACATCTATCTTTTATTGTTCGAACCTCTGATGCTGATGAAACAACTCCATCAAGCCCTGATTGTTTCGCCTTATAAGCTAAGTTTGATACATACTCAGCTTCATCAGTAACCGTTATGGAGTAATCATCAAGGTAACTTTTATTAAGTGACGTTAACAACGTAACACCTATCAACAACGGTTTTGTATGTATCGTTGATGACATCTTGTCATACTCATTATCTAGCACTAACTTAGCCTCACGCATCATCGCAACTCCACCTTGAGTGTGAAGATTGAAAATATCCACACCTGCACGAATAGAAACTGCGATAGCACCCGCTACCGTATTTGGAATATCATGAAATTTTAGATCTAAAAAAACCTTCTTATCTTTTGATTTTAAATAATCGACTGAAGCAAAACCTGTTGATAGAAATAACTCTAATCCGACTTTATAATACTCTACCGAATTAGATAATATATCTATCATAGATTTTGCTTCATTCAAATTATTATAATCTAATGCTACAATTAATTTTGTTTTCAACTTACTACCATTAAATAATATTTTTGCAAATCTTTACTATCTATTTGCCGTGTTTTTAAAAATAACTTTTGAAGGACATGGCTCAACACAAAGTTGACAATCTGTACACTTATCTCTATCAACTGAAGATAAATAATCATTAACATGAATAGCGTCATCACCACATTTTTTCTCACATATCTTACATCCGATACAACCAGCTGAACAAACTTTCTTAGTCGCAGCACCTTTATCTTTTGAGCTACAAACAACTGTAACTCCTTTAGATATATCTTGTATCTGAATAAGACCTAAAGGACATGCAACAACGCATTTATAACATGAAACACAATTTTTCTCATCAATATGAGGAAGACCGTCTTTACCCATACTAATTACATCAAATGGACACGCACGCATACAAGTTCCTTCACCGATACAACCGTAACTGCAAGCCTTAGTGTTACCAAACGTATCAGCTATAACTTGGCAATCTTTTACGCCATCATACTCAAAACTATCTAAACAGTTAACTCCACCGTTACATAAAAGAACAGCAGAAGTTGTTGCAACCTCGCCTGATGATATCTTGAAACGATCTGCCGCTTCTTCTCTATCATCATCACTCATAACGCTACAACCTGAAAATGTGCTGTTACCGATTGTGATTGATTGAGCAAGTCCTGCACAACCTGCAAAACCACAAGCGCCACAGTTAACCCCAGGAAGTGCTTCTAATATAGCTACATATTTTTCATCTTTATCTACTTTAAATATACTTGAACCAAAAGTTAAGATAATTCCTATCACTAAACCTATTAATCCAAAAATAATTATTGCTGTCATCATAATTTTACCATCCCTGAGAATCCCATAAATGCTAATGATAATATTCCTGCTGTAATAAATGCAATTGGGATACCTCTAAAATTCTTAGATATAACCGATTGATTTATAAACTCTCTTAATCCTGAAAATATAATTATCGCAATAGCATAACCTAACGATGTACCAAACGAGAATACAACCATGTTTATAAAGTTATATCCGTCTTTAATGTTTATTATCGCAACACCAAGTATAATACAATTTGTTGTGATTAATGGTAGAAATATACCTAAACTACTGTAAAGTTCAGGAACATACTTCTCTAAAAACATCTCAAGCAACTGAACAACAGCCGCTATAACAAACACAAATACTATTGTTTGTAGATACATAATATCAAACGGTATAAGTACCGCATAATATACTATCCACGAAATAACTGAAGATATCATAATTACCGCTGCAACTGAAAAAGACATTCCGATTGCAGTTTCTAACTTACGTGATACGCCTAAAAAAGAACATATACCTAAGAATTTGGTTAAAACAATATTGTTTACTAATGCTGCCGAAATTAATAGAAGTATTGAATATGTCATATATACCTCACGACCTTGCTTTTTTAGCTAAATTTAATATCATATTTACCATACCAATTAAAAGCCCTAATGTAATAAACGCTCCAGCTGGCATAACAAATAACACAAATGGGTTATATGCTTCTGGCATTATTCTAACACCAAATATAGAACCCTCTCCAAATAACTCTCTAACCGATGCTAATAAAAGTAAGGCTAATGTAAAGCCTAGTCCTGATCCTAAAGCATCTAGCATTGAATCTAAAACATTATTCTTCGATGCGAAGATCTCTGCTCGTCCTAAAACGATACAGTTAACAACGATCAATGGAATAAATAAACCTAATACTTTATGTAAATCATGCACATATGCATTCATCAATAAATCGACAACAGTAACTAGTGATGCGATTACAAGAATGTATGACGGTATGCGAACTGATTTCGGAATGTATTTTGCAAGCAATGAAATAATCATATTTGAACCTAGTAGAACTGCTGTTGTCGCAAGCCCTAAAGCCAAACCATTTATTGCAGCAGATGTTACAGCTAATGTAGGACATAATCCTAAAAACTGTCTAAATACTGCATTATCTTTAAAAACTCCGTTCGTAAACGCTTTTACTTTCATAAATCACCATTATTTACAGAATTTAATTCTGATGAACTTGTTAACTTAAAATTATCTTTAATAAAAGATAACGCTTCTGCAACTGCTTGTGATGTTGCACGAGATGAGTAGGTTGCCCCACTTATCTGATCTATTACACCACCATCTTTCTTTATCTTTAACTCTACTGGATCTGCAATACCTTCAAATGTGGTTAAAAATTTCTCTTGTATAATCTTAGCTCCAAGTCCTGGAGTTTCAGTATGCTGAACAACAAAAACGCCTTCCACTTTTCCAGCGTTAGAAACACCAACTAAGTATGTGATAAGTCCATTGTAACCTTTGCTTGATATAATTTGTACTGCGTAAGCTAATGTTTTATTATCAGCTGACTTCGCCTCATAAACCGATTGGTTATCAACTGTGATAAACTCAGAGTATGGATCATTTGCATAGGCTGGTAATACTTGATCTAAACCTTTTACAAAATCTTGACGATACATTTCAACTATTCTATCTTTTGTTTTCATATTCACAAATGATAAAATCACACCTACAACCAATGCGATAGTTGTAACCGATAGAACCATATAATATTTACTATTCATAAAATCTTTCATGTTAACCTCCAAACGATCTAGGTTTCGTATAACGATCGATAAGTGGTACTAATGAATTCATTAATAATATCGAAAACCCGATACCTTCTGGGTAACTTGAAAAAATTCTTATCATAATTGTAAGAGCTCCACACCCGATACCAAAAATAATTTTACCTTTAGAGTATAATGGCGATGTAACAAAATCAGTTGCCATGAAAAATGATCCTAAAATTATACCACCTGATAAAACTTGTGTGATCGGATCTAAAACATAACCTTGATTGAAGTACCAAAATATAGTTGATAAAACTAAAAATGTAGTTAAGCTTGCAAACGGTATTCTCCATGAACCTATTCTTGTAACGAGTATTAACGCTCCACCTATTAGAAGTGCTAAAGCCGATACTTCTCCTGCTGCTCCTGGGATAAATCCTAGGAATGATGGTAACCAAGTATCTGTCATTAATATCGGTAAAGTTCCACCACTCGCAACTGTCTCTTTCGCTGCAGTTAATGTTGTAGCCATAGATATTGCATCTATTGGAACTGTTGTAATATTAAATAAACCGTTCTCTAATATATTTGATGTTGGAAGATAAAACGTACTCATTAGTGACGAATAACCAACTAAAACTGCAATTCTACCTGTTATCGCTGGGTTATAAACATTTCTACCGAAACCACCAAATAACTGTTTTCCGATCATTGATGCGATAAGTGCTGCCACTACATACACATAATATGGAAGAACTGGAGGCAACGTCATAACTATAAGTGCTGCCGTAACCGAACCCTTAAATTCAAGTAAACGTTCTAAGTAATGTTTCTTATACTTTATTGATTCATATGCCCACTCTGACATAACACAAACAACCATTGTAATTATATAAGCAAAAAGCAATCTATATCCGTAATAAAATAACGAAAAGAAAATTGCTGGTAACATCGCTGCTGATAATATAAAAAATGTATACTTTGTCTCATACTTCCCATGCTGATGAGGTGGAAGTTTCATTAAAAAACTACTCATTATTTGCCCCCTACAGCTTTATCATTCTCTGTTGCTGCGACATGATCTTTCACTAAGAAATTTTTAGCGTATTGAATACTTTCCATAAGTTTCCTATTTGATATACAAACGTACGAACAACATCCACACTCAATACAACTCATGAGGTCGTCTTTAAGAGCTTGATTGATATCGCCTTGCATTATCGAGTTATTAATCCCTGTTGGAGATAATCTCATCACACATACATCAATACAACGTCCACATCTTGCACACGCCTCTTCATCATGATTTTTTATTTTTTCATTTAAAAGAAGTACAGATGACACTGTCTTTAATATCGGAACATCTAAATCCGCTATTGAAGTTCCTGTCATTAATCCACCTAAAATAATACGATTGTACTTATCTGGATCAAAATTCAATTTCTCAAGTAATGATCTCACCGTCGTACCCATTTTAACTATAATGTTCTGATGATTATCTATATCGCCTGAAACAGTTATAACTCTATCTATAACTGGTTTAGATTGCTTAACAGCTTCGTATATACCATAGATAGTAGAGATGTTTTGTATCATAACATTAACCGATGAAGGAAGTTCTCCCTTCTTAACCGTTCTGCCTAGAAGAACATATATTAACTGTTTTTCGCCACTATATGGATACTTACGAGGTAGTTCTGCTATATCAATATTGCTACCTTTTGCAAGTTGTTTAAACTTATCTGTCTGCTCAGTAGTATTGCCCTCAAGTGCTACGATAACTCTTTTAATATTTAACTCTTTTTGAATAAATAATATCATTTCTATTAATTCATCAGCTTTATTTATTAAAATTGATTGATCGCATGTTAAGTAAGGTTCACTTTCTGATGCATTAATTATAAGAGTGTCAACTTTTGATTTAGAGGAAGCATATTTAACGTAACTAGGAAAACCTGCACCACCCATTCCAAGAACACCCGCATTTTTGATAATACTCTCTGTGTCCTTCGTAGGAGATAGTTTAACATAATCACCAGATTGCTCTGATGCTTTAATTACAATCCCTTCTGTTGTCATTAACTTACTATGCTTGATCTGCGTAATATCTTCTACAATCCCATCTACTGATGAATGTATGTCTATAGAAAATCCTGTTTCACTAGCTTTAGCAATAATATCTCCTGCTTTAACAACCGCACCCTTTTCAACTACAGGGATTGAGTTATTACAGAATGAATTACTAAGTGGATAGTAAAATAGCTCTCCATCAAGAACTGGCAACGTATTTATTATATTCGCATCAGCAAACTTATTTTGCTTAAGCTTAATACCGCCTTTAATTGAGTAAAGTTTCATATTTTCTTCACCTTGTGTGTTTTACAACTTTTATATCTGTCTCTGAAAGAAGCTGTTCTGCTAATAAATCTTGATAGTCATCTAAATAAACTATCTTCGATATACGAGCATTTATCAGCATCTTAGTACATATTGAACATGGTTTGTTAGTACAATAAACAACCGCACCATCTGTCGAAACGCCATGAACAGCAGCTTGTATTATAGCATTCTGCTCTGCATGAACACCTCTACATATTTCATGTTGTGTGCCTGATGGAATATTCATAGTTGTACGTAAACAACCAACCTCTGATGCATGTGGTAATCCCGAAGGAGCACCGTTATAACCTGTTGATATAATAAAATGGTCTTTGACTAAAATCGCTCCTACCTGTCTTCTTATACAAGTTGATCTCTCTTTTGCAACTTCAGCCATTCTCATAAAATATTCATCCCAACCGATACGATCCATAAAATATCTACCTATTATCTATTATTTCTATACATATTCTATAACTCATACAAAATCACTCTACTTTATGTAAAGAGGAAACGCAAGACACAATTTCTGGACTATTTTCTTTACTGACAGTATCTTCTCTTTATCAGTAATATTATTTAGTACTTCGATTATAAGATCTGCAATCGATTCCATCTGTGCTTCACACATACCTCTGCTTGTAATCGCAGCCGTTCCGATCCTAATACCACTTGTAACAAATGGTGATTCAGTTTCATAAGGTATAGTATTTTTATTTGTAGTAATATTTGCAGCATCAAGTGCTATCTGACAATCTTTACCTGTTAAACCTTTGCTTCCAACATCTAATAATACTAAATGATTATCTGTGCCACCTGATACAATTCTAAAACCTTTTGCAGTTAATGCATCTGATAAAGCTTTTGCATTCTTAACAATCTGAAATTGATACTCTTTATAATCTCTACCCATGCACTCTTTCAACGCTACAGCTTTTGCAGCGATAACATGCATCAATGGGCCACCTTGCATACCAGGGAAAACAAATGAATTAACTTTCTTAGCGATCGCTTCATCATTACAAAGTATCATTCCACCCCTTGGGCCACGCAATGTTTTATGAGTTGTTGTTGTAACAATATGTGCATATTCCATCGGAGAAGGATGAGCACCTGCAGCAACTAAACCTGCAATATGTGCCATATCTACCATAAGATATGCACCGATCTCATCAGCTATTTCTCTAAATGCTTTAAAATCTATTGTACGAGAGTAAGCTGATGCACCTGCAACTATCATCTTAGGTTTATGCTCTTTTGCTAACGCTCTAACATTTTCCATATCTAACATCTCAGTATCTTTTGACACACCGTATGATACAACTTTTAAAAACTTACCTGAAAAATTTACTGGTGATCCATGAGTTAAATGTCCTCCATGTGAAAGATCCATACCCATGATCGTATCGCCTAATTCAAGTAATGAAAAGTATGCTGCAAAGTTTGCCTGTGAACCTGAGTGAGGTTGAACGTTTACATAATTACATTTAAAAACTTCCTTAGCTCTTTCAATAGCAAGAGTTTCAACTGTATCAACAAACTCGCAACCACCATAATATCTTTTACCTGGATATCCTTCTGCATACTTATTTGTAAGCAATGAACCTTGTGCTTCCATTACTGCCTCTGATACAAAATTCTCCGATGCGATTAATTCTAAATGCTCTTCTTGACGAGTTGCCTCTTGCATTATCGCCTTATAAATTTCACTATCTGCTTTCTCTAATACTTTGTAATCCATTCGTAACCCCTAAAAAACAAAATTATATATTTATAAACACTAACTCTTTAATTACCAATAAACTAATATTTTAACTGCTTAACACAACTAACTTAATTATCAATTCAAGAACACTAAGTTTACTAACTGCCTAACACAACTGTTTATACAATTGTTCAGCAAAAAAATATCTACCATGTTTAACATAATTAATTTTAGATTGATCGTAAAATAAACTCGTTAACTATTAATAAAAATTACATCGAAACTATCAATAAGATTAATGTATATCTAATTTATCTCTTCTAATTAGATGACGTCCACCTTCAAACTCTGTTGATAAAAACTTCTCAATTATAGATTTGATTAACTCAATATTATCACCTAAAACTCTAGAGCCTAATGATAACACATTTGCATCATTATGTTTTCTTGTGATCTCTGCTAACTCTTCACTTGAACACACCGCAGCTCTTATACCATCAAAACGGTTCGCCGCAATCGACACTCCTATACCTGTGCCACATATAAGTATGCCCACTTCTGAACGCTCTGACAAAATCTCTTTTGCAACAGCTTGTGCATAATCAGGATAATCAACAGACTCTAACGAGAAACAACCACAATCAGTTATCTTATATCCTTTCGTGTTCAGATAATCTATTACTACTGATTTTAACTCATAACCTGCATGGTCTGAGCCCACTGCGATATTTAATATCTTACTCATCAACCTAACCTCAAATATATTACTCTACTTTCTTTAAAATCAAACTAAGAAACAATCCTCTAAATTCTACTCAAAAAAACTTACTTAATGACCTCAAAACTTATAACAAATTCTACTCTAAAATATTCACTATAATTTCAATACATGTCACTAAACTCTACTCAAAAACTTGCTTAACAATCTCAACATTTATCGCAAATTCTATTAGTAAATATCCACTATTATTTCAATATATATCGCTAAATTCTACTCGTAAAACTTGCCAATTATTTCAAAACATGTTGCAAATTTTATTCACAAACTTGATCGCAAACTTGCTCAACTAAATTTTATAAACAATCTTAAATTGATAAAAACTTGCCAATTATTCAAAACATGTTGCAAATTTTATTCACAAACTTGATCGCAAACTTGCTCAACTAAATTTTATAAACAATCTTAAATTGATAAGAACTTGTCAACTATTAACTTGGCTAAATCCATATCATCACCGATTGTCTTAGCACCTAATGATAACACATTTGCATCATCTTGTTTTCTTGCAGTCGATGCTTTCTCTTCGCTATCACATACAACAGCCCTTACACCATCGTAACCATTGGAAACCCTCGCCGCACCGTTACCTGAAGAACATATAACGATACCTACCGTTGAACGCTCTGATAAAATCTCTTTCACAACAGCATGAGCGTATTCAGGATTATCAGAAGGCTCTTTTGAAAAACAACCACAATCCGTTACGTTATAACCTTTACTTTTTAAATAATCTATAATTACTAATTTCAACTCATAACCAACGTGTTTTGAGCCTACCGCTATATTTAATTCCTTACCCATCAACCTAATCCTTATTACAATATATATTCTAAACATTTTTGAGAATATTTTAAACCTAAACTAAAACCTACTCTGAAACTAATAACAAACTTGCTCAACTATACTTTGTCAACCATCTTAAAACATAGCGTAAATTCTACTCGCAAACTTGCCAATTATTTCAAAACATGTTGCAAATTTTATTCACAAACCTGATCGCAAACTTGCTCAACTAAATTTTATAAACAATCTTAAATTGATAAGAACTTGTCAACTATTAACTTGGCTAAATCCATATCATCACCGATTGTCTTAGCACCTAACGATAACACATTTGCATCATCTTGTTTTCTTGCAATCTCTGCTTTGTTTTCACTGCCACAGATAACAGCTCTTATACCATCATGACAATTAGCAACAGCTGCAGCACCAGTACCAGAAGTACATATAAGTATACCAACTTCTGAACGCTCTGACAAAATTTCTTTCGCAACAGAGTTTGCATACTCCGAATAATCAATATTCGCTTTTGAAAAACAACCACAATCTGTGATCTTATACCCTTTACTATTCAAATAATCTATAACTACTAATTTTAACTCATAACCGATATGGGTTGAGCCAATTGCAATATTTAATATACTACTCATCAACCTATCCTCTTTATAATCACTAAGCTGATCACTCTACTTTCTTCAAAACATACTCTAAAACATAACCTAAAACATATAAATGAAATCTATCAAATACTAATCTCAACTTTATATTTTATTAATCACTTTTTGGAGTGAAATCAATTTTAGACGTAAATGCAGAATCAGGATCTGAATTATTATCAGCTTCAATATCACCATCTAAACCACCTTTCAAATCGTGGTTATAAAGTGGACGTTCAAGCAATCTATCGTAACTTGACCACTCACCACCTGCAACATTATCTTTGGCAAATACAGATTCAAATGTTTGCATTTTAGCATCTATGTTATCAATATAATGAAGCAGAAATGCTTCACGTATTTTAGGACGTTTAGGAGAGCCATACTCTAAATAACCGTGGTGCGATGCTATTAAATGTAGAACCAATGTTTCTGCCATTTTAGGAAATCCATCAATCTTTGCAACATAACCACGAACCATATCTATACCTATAAGAAGATGTCCTAACAATCTGCCATCATCTGTATATTCAAAACCATTCTCTATATCTAACTCATGAATTTTTCCTACATCGTGAAATAAAACTCCCATGAAAAGTAGATCTCTATTCACAACTGGACCGTAAAAATCTGCAACCAATTTAGATAATTTCAACATAGATAATGTGTGATCTAAAAGTCCATTAATATATGCATGATGAACTGTTTTTGCAGCAGGACTTCTCATAAACATATCAAACTGGTATTTATCTTCTATAAACATAGTTGCAAGCGATTTAAAATAATCTGCCTCTACATTCTTATTAAGAAAACTTGTAAGCTCAATAACCATAGCTTCCATATCTTTTCCACTTTTAGGTAGAAATAGAGATTTGTCAGCATCCTCAATCAATGTCATATCCTTAACTTTTAACTGTGTTACACCGTTATAAGATTGAACAACTCCATCAATATTGACTACGCAGCCTTTCTCAACTTTGCACTTTAATTTGTTGCTATCAAACATAATTCCATTGATAACTATGCCATCTGTATCTGATAAAGATAATCGTAAATAAGGTTTATTATCTTTCGTTTGTAAAGTTTGAAGATTAAATATCATATAATCTTTTTTAATACTAAGTTCCATCCCACACCTTTAATAAATTAACACAATGTGATAATATTAATCGAAATCAATATTTTCAGATTCTGTTATAGTTAAATTTTCTATTAAAAAACCGTCTAATCGCAGAGACTCTAGAACTTCTAAAAGAGTATCCTTCATAGACGATGTTGTCATCATTATACAATTATTATCATACAAAGAATCTGTTCTAATCATCGCTAAAGATTCATAAGAGTCTACAATAGAGTTGATTAAAACTATATCCTTTGGTTCAGTATTAAATCTTATTTTATAAGATTTTTCAATATCTATATTATCTATATTATCAATATTAACGCTACTCATATCTATGTAAACTCTATATATTTTACTGTGATATAAGGAAGTGCATTATTTAATTGATGAACATCTAATAGAGCTGATTTCTCAATATATATAATTTTGCTTTTAAGATTGTTTATCATTTTTAAAAACTTTTTCATATCTTTATTTACATTTTCGAAATCTAAAAGAAATACTCCTCTTTCAAACAACATCGGGATATGTCTGTAAAAAACAGCTCCATTTAAATCAAGAGGATCAAGTCTTTTTTGCATGTTGCCGTATGAAAAGAAATCCAATTTTAACGAACCACCCCTTGGAGTTTTTTTCACAAAATCGTAATCCAAAATAATCGGATAATTATCTTCAGGTAAATCATTAAAATAAACAACACTACTATTCTTCTCGTCCATTTATTCCCCCTAGAACTAAAACGATCTAGATATATTATCTAATATACCATTAACAAATGCAGCAGATTTATCATCACCATAATATTTTGCGATAGCCGTATAATCTCTCAAAATATTAGACGCAGGACGACTCTTTTCAAATATCTCTGTTATCCCTAATCTTAATATTATACGTTCAATTAATGACAATCTCTCAATACTCCACTTTGCTGACAAAAACTGAGCCACCAAAATATCGTTTTCTGCTGATTTATCTACTGTGCTAGATAGTAAAAATGAGATATCTGCTTGTTCATCTTCCGATACCATCGGGTATTTTAACAAACAATTACTCTTTATATTCTCAATTGTATCTGATGTAATCTCGTATGCATATAATATCTGCACCGCAACATCTACTGTTATATTTTTTTTAGCCACTTAAATTTAACTCTTCACTTCTATTTCTATATTTTTAAACAACTCAACTATCCTTTTATCTGCTTAAATAGTGAAACCATCTCAATAGCTGTTAACGCTGCATCAAAACCTTTGTTACCAGATTTTGTACCTGCACGCTCTATCGCTTGCTCGATCGAATCAGTTGTTAAAACACCAAAAATAACTGGTATACCACTCTCCATTGAAGCCGCCGCAACACCCTTAGATACTTCGCTTGCAACATAATCAAAATGTGGAGTTGAACCTCTGATTACTGCCCCCAATGTGATGACAACATCATATTTTCCTGATTTTGCCAATTTGAGAGATGTTAGAGGAATTTCATAAGCACCTGGAACTCTAATAACCGATATATCTTTGATATCAGCACTATGACGAACTAGGCAATCTGTTGCACCTGCAACCAATTTTTCTGAGATAAAATCATTAAATCTCGATGAAACTATAGCAACTTTGATGCCCTTTGCATCTAACTGACCTTCTATTACTTTAAAAGACATAACGCCCCCTTCTTATAAACTTAAATATTCTATAATAACTTAATATATTTTAATTTTAACTATCATCACGTACTGTACAAACTTGCTCAACCGTGCGAATTTTTCCAACTGTGCGAACTTGCTCAACTGTGCGAACTTGCTCAACTGTGCGAACTTGCTCAACTATGTGAACTGGCTCAATCGTGCGAACTTGCCCAACCGTGCGAACTTACTCAACTATGCAAACTTACCCAACCGTGCGAACTTGCCCAACCGTGCGAATTTTTCCAATCGTGCCAACTTACTCAACCATGCGAACTTGCTCAACTGTGCGAATTTTTCCAACTGTGCGAACTTGCTCAACTGTGCGAACTTGCTCAACTGTGCGAACTTGCTCAACTGTGCGAACTTGCCCAATCGTGCGAATTTTTCCAATCGTGCGAACTTGCTCAACTGTGTCAACTTTCTCAACTATGTGAACTTGCTCAACTGTGTCAACTTGCTCAACCATGCGAACTTGCTCAATCGTGTGAACTTGCTCAACCATGCGAACTTGCTCAACCATGCGAACTTGCTCAATCGTGCGAACTTGCCACATAAAATTAGTCTAAATCTAAATCATGTCCCATTTTGCTTTTTTTAGTATGCATATATCTTGTGTTGTGTTCATTTAGTTCACACTCAATCGCTACTCGTTCTATGATATCTAATCCATACCCTTCAAGCGATGATAGTTTTCTAGGATTATTTGTTAATAAACGTAACTTCTTTATACCTAATTTTACTAATATTTGTGCTCCAAAACCGTACTCTCGTAGATCTTCTGCAAATCCTAAATTGATATTTGCTTCAACTGTATCTTGTCCTTGATCTTGAAGATGGTATGCTCTAATTTTATTCATCAAGCCTATGCCTCGACCTTCTTGGAACATATAAATTATAACGCCTCTACCCTCTTTCTCGATAAGATCCATAGCATATCTTAATTGATCGCCACAATCACATCTGCATGATCTAAAAACATCGCCTGTTAAACATTGCGAATGAACTCTTGTTAATACTGGCTCACCCGTTGATACATCACCTTTAACCAGAACCACAGCCTCTTGATTATCAACTATACTACTGTAGCCTTTTATTAAAAAGTCACCCGATACTGTTGGTAGCTCTGCCACTGCAACTTCTTTAACAATATCATCATGACTTAATCTATACTCTATTAGATCCGCAATCGTTAAAATCTTTAAATTGTGTTCCTTTGCAAAAACTTCCAAATCTGGCATTCTTGCCATCTCGCCATCTTCTTTCATGATCTCGCAAATTACGCCTGCTTTAGTAACGCCTGCCAATTTTGCTAAATCAACTGAACCTTCTGTTTGTCCAGCTCTAACTAAAACTCCGCCCTCTCTTGCCATGATTGGAAATATATGTCCTGGAGTTACTATATCCTCAACAGTAGAATTTTTATCAACCGCCGTTAAAATTGTCATCGCTCTATCTGCTGCAGAGATACCAGTTGATACGCCTTCCTTTGACTCTATTGATATAGTGAACGCTGTACCAAATCTTGATCTGTTATCACTACTCATAAGTGGTAAGTTTAACTCAGCACAACGCTCTTGTGTTAACGTTAAACATATAAGCCCACGACAATGTTTCGCCATGAAATTAATTTTATCAGGTGTGATAAACTCCGCAGCAATACAAACATCACCTTCATTCTCTCTATCTTCATCATCTACTAATATCAACATCCCACCCGACTTAATTATCTCAATCGCCTCAGGAACTGTTGCTCTAAAATCATTCATATATAACCTCTTTGAATTACAACTTCACATATATACACAAAACTATATATATATCATCAATTATCTGTCTTGTAAAAGATTTAACAATCTACCATCTTTACTGCTTTTATTGTTATCCTTATCTAAAAGACGCTCAACATACCTAGATATCTGATCAACCTCAATATTTACAACTTCACCTACTCGTTTTAAATGTAAACTAGTGTTTGAATATGTATGAGGAATAACCGCTATATCAAACGAACCTTTCCGTATATCTGATACAGTTAAACTTATTCCATCAACCGTGATTGATCCTTTGCTTGCTATATATCTCTCAATCTCAGCACTCGATGATACCGTGAGCTTATATCCGTTACCGATCTTTTCAACCGATAATAATCGCTCCATAGAATCAACGTGTCCTGATACTAAATGTCCACCTAATCTATCTGATAAGCGTAATGCTAACTCTAAATTAACCGAGCTTCCTAACTCTATATTTGAAAACGAACTTCGTTTGATCGTCTCATAACTTATATCTGCACTAAATGAGTTTTTATCCATTTCAACAACCGTTAAGCATACGCCGTTACATGCTATTGAATCTCCAATAACTGACTCTTCAATTATCTTAGTTGCAGAAATAGTTACTCGTGCATAACCCTCATAACTGCTCTTGCTAATCAATTTTCCAACTTCTGATATTAATCCTGTAAACATAATCTATCACGCACTTCAAATGTTTTTGTAACAATTTCATCAATATAACTCTTCTGTTTTGCATCTATATAAATATCATTGTTCAACTTCTTATAGTTATAAGATAGAAAGCGATCGATATTAGAAAGTTCACTACTGCCAGCACCTGCCACTGCCCGCATTGATGATGAACCACCAATTATCATAGGTGCTAAAAATATATGGTATCTATCTATCAGATTTCTGTCCTTAAATGTGCCTAAAAGCGTTGATCCAGCCTCTACCATTATATCAATTATATTCATCTGCTTTAAAGCTTTAAGCACTTGTACTATATCAAGAAAACCATCTTGTGATTTTGAAACTTTTATAACCTTTATACCAAAATTTGCAAAATATTTTATTCGCTCATCTTCAACATCTTCGTTCACAAAAATAACTGTATCAATATCTTTTGCAGTTTTAACAATTGATGATCTGTGAGCTATAGATAATTTACTATCCAATATAACTCGCATAGGTTGAGCAATCACATCACCTACTCTACTGTTTAATGTAGGATCATCATTGTGAACCGTTCCGATACCTGTTAACACTGCACCAACTTCTGTTCTTAATTTGTGAACAAGAACTCTTGAGGCTTCATCAGTTATCCACTGTGACTCACCAGTTTTTGTAGCGATCATACCATCTAAACTCATAGCTAATTTTGCTCTAATATATGGAATATCTGATTGTTGCGATTTAATAAAATCTTCTATTAGTTCAGCAGCCTGAACAGCCGCCACACCTAATGTAACTTTTATTCCTGCATCAATTAATTTCTTTGTGCCATGAAAATGATTGATAGGACTCGGATCAAGTAACGCTATCACAACCTCTTTTACGCCACTTGCAATCAAACGATCTACACATGGAGGAGTTTTACCCGTTGTTGAACAAGGCTCTAATGTAATAAAAATTTTGCCACCTTTTGCAAGGCCCTCAACTTCATCTAACAACTCTATCTCGGCGTGCTTTGAACCAAATCTTTTATGTGCAGATATTTTGACAATGTCACCGTTTTTATCAACTAATGCCGATCCAACTTTAGGATTGCTCTTAGTTAACCCTGAGTACCTTTTTGAATACTCAATACACTCTTCCATTATTAAAACATCTTTATCTATCATCTACTATTTATCACTCTTAAACTTATTTTCTGTGCCTTTAAATATTCGTAAAATATTATCTTTATGTTTGTATATTATAAATAAAGATAGTAGGAAAGTAAAAACAATTAACCACGGCTCATCTTTATAAAATATTATAGTTGCTATAAAAAGTGCAACAGCTCCTATCACTGATGATAGTGATACCATACGCCATATTGCAAATATTATACTAAAAACTAGTAACGCCATCAATAACGATTTAGGAATAATAGCAAGAGATGCACCAGCTGCTGTTGCAACACCTTTGCCACCTTTAAACTTTAAAAATGGTGAATATGTATGTCCAAGAATTGCAGCAAGAGCTACTAATAATGAATGCCACGTTTCATCAAATATCATAACCGATGCAAAAACTGGCATAAATCCTTTTAACATATCAAGTAAAAGAACAGTTATAAAACCTAACTTACCAGATATCCTTGCAACATTTGTTGCACCTGGATTTCCTGAGCCAACTTTACGAATATCAACACCATTGATAAGCCTTACATAAATATATGCAAAAGGGATTGAACCTAAAACAAACGCACCTAAAAGGTACATTAGAAAAAAATATATATTCTCCATAAAACTTAACCAACTTTAATAATTTTTAAAATACTTATAATCAATAACTGAAATATATGTATCTATTTTTATCGCAAAACTTAACCGACTCTAATAATTTTTAAAACTCGCAAACAATATCTAAGCCTAACTATCGCAAAACTTAACCGACGTTGAAACACTTTTAACACATTATATATTCTACATATAATATAGACACCTACTAAAAGCTTCTCTATATTACCAACCATTACACATATTCAAAATATCGCATATATATGTATTAACAGTAAGCACAAACCTACTTCAATAATTTCAAATATATTAATAATCTACATCTATAGATTTTGATGATTCAATAAATGATTTTATATACAAAAAACCTGAATACACTGACATGATTGTTGATATATATATCAAAATTGTTCCGATAAATTTTGCATTTATATATATACCAAAAACAGTGCTGCTCTTATACATTAAAAAGCCTATCGCTATCATCTGAAAAATTGTCTTAGTTTTACCCCATCCGCCTGCTGCTATTATTAATCCTTTTGATGAGGACAAATCTCTAACCGCTGCAACTAACAGATCTCGACTAACTATAATCGCAACAAGCCACGCATCAACTCTACCAAGCTGGATCAAGACAAGCATGATACTTGTGAGCAAAATCTTATCTGCTATCGGATCAAGTATCTTTCCAAAATCTGTTATAAGATTATATTTTCGTGCTAAATAGCCATCAACTAAATCTGATACGGATATCAAAATAAATAGAAATAACGCTGTAACATTTGCATAAAAATTCTCTGGATATAAAAAAACTATAACCAAGGGAACAAATAAAATTCTTAAAAAAGTTATCTTATTTGCTATATTCATTTTAGTAAAAAAATCCATCTCTATACGATCCTCTCTTTCAAACTGTTATACGAACTTTAACATTAATTTTCGAAAGATATTTTCTTAATTTCGTACTCAATATCACCACCTGGTGCTACAACTAAAATATCATCGCCCTCTTTCTTGCCGATCATTGCTCTTGAAAGTGGAGATAAAACAGATATCTCTCCCTTCGTTATATCAGCTTCATCAGGTCCTAATACTCTATACTTTTTGATCTCGTCGGTTTCAATATTTTCTAAAACAACTGTTGCACCAAAAGTAACTTTATCACCTTTGATATTACTCATATCTATAACGTCAAATAATGACATCTTGCCATCAAGCTCACTAATCCTAGCCTCTATCAATCCTTGGCGTTCTTTCGCAGCATCATACTCTGCATTCTCACTCAAATCTCCATGGCCTCTAGCTATAGCAATCTCTTGAACGATTAAAGGACTTTCAACAGTTTTAAGTCTTTCTAACTCTGTTTTTAATCTCTCATAACCAAATTTCGATATAGGTATTCTCTGCATAAGCCCCAAACTCCTCAAAATAAAATAATTTCAATCATATAACTACAATCGTAAAATCACTTTTTTTAAATCTTAATATTTTCTTTAGTTATAAACTTACTCATAACTTTTATATCTTTTAATCTAATCTCTAAACAATCACCATCAACAACCGTTGTGTCGCTATTAAAAACTCCGCCGTCCTTACTCACAATAGCATATCCTCTATCTAAAACATTGTAAGGATTTAAAAGTTTTAATTTTGCATCTATCAACGAAAGTGATGACCTTTTTCTCTCTATACTATTATCGAAAACTTTTACTAATTTATCACCAGTCAACGAAAGTGATGACTTTTTATTCGCCACAATATTCTTAAAATTTTTCATCAAACTATCACTCAAATAAACGCTCTCACTTTTTAAATTAGCTACAACCTTTAAAGGATGTGATTTCTCTAACTCTTTGTGAAGATAGTTTAATTTGCTTCTCTCTCTGTAAGATCTATTAACGATAACATCTTTAATTCGTACATTTAAAAAACTCAATTTAGCACGATAACCGTTCAACACATGATCAGGAGAATTAGAAATTAACGCAGTTTCATACCTATCTAAATTGTAGCTATACTCTTCAATCATATCTCTAAAACTATCTATCAACGAACTGCTTAATCTTAATAACTTACGTTCCATCTCTACATAAATATTTGCAACAATTTCAGCAGCAGCAGTCGGAGTTGACGCTCTTACGTCTGCTACAAAATCTAATATCAAATAATCTCTCTCATGCCCGATAGCCGATATCACAGGGACACTCATTGATGAAACTTTTCTAGCTAAACTCTCATCGTTAAAAATGGATAAATCATCTAATGATCCTCCACCTCTTGTTATAACTAATATATCATAATTTTCAGACAGTTGCTCTATCTTATCTAAAACTTTAATAACTTCAAAAACAGATTGAACGCCTTGAACAGGAATAGAAAAAATATCTATCTCTAACTTAGCATTAAACCTTTTTATAGTTGATAAAAAATCTTTTAACGCAGCTGCTTGAAGTGATGTTGCAACAGCTATTCTGCCTATATTACTTGGCAATATTTTTTTACGATCATCACTAAACAAACCCTCTAATTCAAGACGGTTTTTTGAATCTGTAAACTGTTTATATAAGTCGCCATCTGATGAAAATATTATCTTACGTGCTAAAAACTTATACGAACCATCGGCTTCATATAAGTTAACCATTCCGATAACAACAACTTTATCTCCATGTTTAGGGATAAAAGCGTTTTTAACAGAACTGTAATTCTTAAAATATGCAACATTTAAAACCGTGCCTAACTCTTTTAATCTAAAATAGTAATGCCCAGCTGATGAACACGAAATATCTGATATCTCACCAGATATAGAAATTAATGTATCATACGTTGCCGTCAATATTGACTTTATTTCTTCGGTAAATTCTTTAACTGTATAACTTCGCATAACAATTAGATATATTATACCAACAAAAATTTATATACTCAATCATCATCAAAGGTAGAACCTAGACGATAATTTTATATATACTTAATTACCGTCAGACGTTAAATTGTCTAGACGATAAACATTTTTATCTAATATATATACATCTTCTCCTTCTTTTTGCATACCGATATCTTTTCTTATTAAAAATTCAAGATATTCATTATCTTTAGAGATCATATCCAACTCTTTTTCGATAAATGTTATCCGTTTGCCTAAATCTTCAGTCTTATTTTCATATTCTGACTTGATTTTAGACATCTCAATAAATTTCAATATACCATTATGCCCAAATATCGTATAGAAAATAAGGAAAATAGTAAGCGCTATAAAAACTACTGTGTATTTCATCAAACAGTATCTCACTTTAAGTATGTAATAAATAGTGATAATCACTCAATTAGAGTGTATCATGTTAACCAAAATTTTAAAAGAAAATTATAGATATTTAATGAATTAATTAATGAAATGTGTCTATGCTTAACATTTTTTAGTAAAATGAATTAATATTTAGCACATTCATGATGAATAACGATAGCCGCAGTTGTGAATTCTGGCTCCATCTGTGATGATGAATTGAATGAAATACCTAACTTCTTTCCACCTAATAACTTGATTATTGTATCATTGCTCGACAACTCTGGAAGTTGTGCATAACCGAATGAATATCTACACGATCTAAACTTGTTACTTAAAATTGAATTGACTGACAAATCATCTTCAAATCCTAAATCTACACGGATATCTGTATGCACTGAATCAGCTATAGCCTCTGTTAATAATGTGAAAAAACCATGCGATAAAAGATAATCTTTATACTTAGACTCTTCAAAATTACCCTTACTATAATCTATAGCACCACTTCCAACAGTTACAATCTGTAACGCTATCAGATCTTCTTTACCTACAGGAAAATATTCAGCAAGTGAACGATTTCTTATAAATGGAAAGTTGAAAGTTGCAATCTCATTATCATCTGTATCATAGACTGTCATATTGCCGTCTGTTTCATTCTTTCTAACAGTTTTAAAGAAACCGTAACTTGCTTTTATATCAAGCACATTATCTTTTATCAATTTATTAAGCAACGTTTCATACTCAGCTTCAGCTTCAGCAAGTAACGCTCTATCCTTGATATTATATCCCCATGCAGTTTTAAAAAGTGAGAATTTATTAAAATATTTTAACGCTTTTGCAAGTGGATATTTCTCAACAATTTTCACTCCGTAAAATGGAGGAGTTGGCACTTCTGAAAATATTATATCCTCTTTCTCATAAACTTTAGGTGTGTCATCTGTTGATTGGATTTCTCTTTGTGGTGTTTTTTTCGCTACATATTTATCTTCTAAAACATTTATAGCATCAAACGCATCTTTACAGTAGAAAACTTTTTCAGGTATTAACGGTTCGCAATCTGCTTCAACAAACTTTCTTGTGAGTGCAGCACCACCTAATAAAACTTTCGCATCACCTAATGTTTCAGATATTTTTAAGATATTATCTCTCATAATCAATGTCGACTTAACTAAAAGTCCACTCATACCGATTGCTGTTGCAGAGTGTTTTTTATACGCTTCTATCATCTCATCAACCGATATCTTAATTCCTAAATTCACAACATTATACCCGTTATTTGTAAGTATAATATCTACTAAATTTTTACCTATATCATGAACATCGCCTGCAACCGTTGCTAAAATAATTGTGTCTGCTTTGCTCTCATCATTTTTAACTAAATATGGTTCTAAAATAGACACCGATCGTTTCATAGCTTCAGCTGATTGAAGAACAAATGGTAATAAAATTTTACCCTCTGAAAATCCTTTACCAACCTCTTGCATAGCAGGAAGAAGTAACTCATTTATTACAGATACAGCTTCACGTTCTTTCAAAATCTCTAATAATAAAATATCTAAATCTGCTTTATCGCCTGTTAATATTTTACGAGTTAACGTATCCTCAAACGATAAGTTTTCATAAGTTTCTTTCACCATTACAGTGTCTGCAAAGTGAGCAATAAACCTCTCTAAAGCATCTTCTTTCTTATAATAAATAAGATCATCACAAACCTCTATATCAAGATCAGTTAGTTTTGATAATGGATATAATTTAGATGAATGAGCGATAGCCATATCAAGCCCAGCCGTAACTGCTCGTGAAAGAAATACCGAGTTCAATATAGGACGGGAGTTTGGAGCAAGTCCAAATGATACATTAGATAATCCTAATACCGTCTTAACACCTTTACAAACTTTCTTAATCTCAGTGATCGCAAGTAACGTATCAATCGCAGCCGTTCTTAATGACTCATCACCTGATCCTATTGAAAATGTCAACGGATCAATTATTAAATCTTCAGCAGGATATCCGTACTCATCACACCAGATATCATATATACGTTTTGCAACTTCAACCTTCTTTTCAACCGTTTGTGCCATACCCTCTTCGTCGATAGTTAACGCTATCATAGAGGCTGGATGTGCTGATACTAACTTAAATACCTGATGCAGTTTCGCTCCACCATCTTCAAGATTAGTCGAGTTGATTATAGGTTTGCCTGAATATAATTTTAATGAAGCTTCCATAACATCGCAAGATGTCGTATCAATTACTAATGGAGCTGTAACACTCTGATTAACAATAGGCATTAACATCTTATAATCAGTTACTTCATCTCTACCTGTGTATGCTAGTGATAGATCTATAAAATGCGATCCATCTTTCTCTTGAGTTCTCATAACTTCAATCATCTTATCAACATCTAACGATAGAAGTGCATCTCTAAATAACTTAGAACCAGTAGCATTTGCACGCTCACCGATAAAAGCAGGAGATGGCATCTGTGTTAATGAGTCGGTTATAAAAAGACTCGATGATTTACCACTTGTTGTATCAACAGATAGATCTTTTAACTTATAATTTTTGACTAAATTTGAAAGTGCAGAAATATACGACGCATCTGTGCCACAACAACCACCAACCATACAGATCGGAAGTTCTTCTAACATACCTTTAATTATGGTTATGAATTTGTCGACTTTCATAGGATAAACTGTAACACCATTTATTGATTCTGGCAGTCCAGCGTTTGGAGAGATATATAGTCGTCCTTTGAAAAAACCACTTAACTTTCTAAGTGGTTCAAGCATTAAATCTGGACCCATAGCACAGTTTAAACCAAGTGCAAAAATATCCATTCGACTTAATATTGTAGATACTGTTTCTAAATCTGTACCCGTTAGAAGAGTGTTGTTAGATTCAACAGTAAACGAAACCGTAATCGGCAGATCTTTATTATATTTGCGAGCTAAATCTTTACAGACATTAATCGCAACACGCATCTGCAAAACATCTTGACTTGTTTCGATATTTACAAGATCTATATCATCAATCACACACTCTACTTGCTCAGTGTATTGAGCATAAAGAGTGTCGTATGTTATCTGATTAAGAGAGATTAATTTTGTACCAGGACCAATTGATAATGATACAAATTTATTATCATATTTGTTCGCAGCATCTCGTGCCAACTTTACAGCAGCACGATTAATTTCTATAACTTTATCGCCTAGATCATACTCATCTAAAACAAGTTTAATAGCACCGAACGTGTTAGTTACAGCAACGTCTGCCCCTGATTTAAAATAATCATCATGGATAGACGATATTATATCAGGAGCTACGATACTAAGATATTCATTACAACCAACTCTACCGTTCCACACAGATTCAGCGATATCAATCTTCTGAATTTGCGTACCCATAGCGCCATCATAAACTACTATTTTACCTGATGAATATTCTCTAAATGTCATCTGTTATTAGAAACCTTTTTTACGTTCTTTAATTCTTGTAGCTTTACCTCTAAGTTCACGTAAGTAGAATAATTTAGCTCTTCTAACACGTCCACTTCTCATAAGCTCTAACTTCTCTATTCTTGGTGAATATAATGGGAACGTACGCTCAACACCGATATTACCAACCATCTTACGAACTTTAAATGTTGTTCCAACACCACTTCTATGAATAGCGATTACAACGCCTTCATATGGCTGAACTCTTTCTTTTGTTCCCTCAACAATTTTGAAGTAAACACGGACAGTGTCACCAGATCTAAATGCTGGAAGTTCCTTATCCTTATAAATGCTCTCTACAGCTTCAATAATCTTATTTTTCATGATTTTCTCCTAAAATATGTACCTATTTATAACTTATAAATTAATTTCAATTTCAATTTCAATATCTGTAACTTTGCGAACAACTGACAAACTGTCCAACCTAAGTTAATAGTTATAACCTATAACTACAAAGTTAACAACTGTTTACTAATCTGCTCAACTATTTACTAATCGACTAAGTGCAATAGCGACCGCTGATCTGACCGATAGATGATTAAATCCACCAACGCCTTCAATCGGCTCTAACACAAAATCTACCATCTCAAAAATGTCTTCCGTAAATCCCCAACCTGTACCAAATAAAAGTAAAACATGCTCATCTGATGAAAGTTTTGACAGTTCTTTAAAACTGATAGTTGCTCTTGAACTTCTTGCTGTCGTTGCAACGATTATCGGTTTGCGACCTATCTTATCTTTTATCTTCTTAATAGCGTCTAATAATGTAGACACTATACTTGTTCTTGAAAATGCTTCACTTCTGTTAGGGTTATACTCAACACCGTAACCTTTTACCCAGTGATTTATAACAATATTTGCTATATCTCGCTGTGATTTTATAGGAGAGATAATAAAAAAATCATCCACTCCAAATGTACACGATGATCTTGAAATATCATGTATATCTAAATTTGTGATTGATGTCGTTACAACATCTTTCTGCTTATCCTTCATCGGATAATGCATCAACGCAATAGATAATTTAATCTTCACTGGCTCATCGTAAAAACTCTTACAAGCTTCTATCAATCGACTCTCTTTACTCTGATCTTTAATTGAAACAAGATCAGGTCTTGAAGACTCTGTTGCCGTAAAGGACTTATCTGTACGCCACTCTTCAATTCGTTTATGATCACCCGATAATAATACTTTCGGTACAACCCATCCCATAAACTCCTCTGGCCTTGTATAGTGAGGATACTCTAGTGATGATGTTGAAAAAGATTCGTCAACTAACGATTCTTTATCACCGACTACTCCATCTACTAGACGTGCAATAGCATCTATCATAACCATCGATGCAGGCTCACCACCTGTTAATATATAATCCCCTATTGAGTATTGATAATCGCATAAATGTTCGCTAACTCTCTCATCAACACCTTCATAACGTCCACAAATAAATGTTAAGCTATCAAACTTCGATAACTCAATCGCATCTTTTTGCTGAAAACGTCTGCCACGTGGATCAAGAATAATAACTTTATGTTTGCTATTATCTATTCCTTTTGCATTAAGGCTACTTTTGATCGATTCTAAGGCGTTGTATATCGGCTCGACTTTCATCACTAAGCCAACACCACCACCAAACTGATAATCATCTGTTGATTTATGTTTATCAGTTGCAAACTCTCTCAAATTTATAGCATTAATTTCAATCAATTTGTTATCTAACGCTTTAGATATAACTCCTTGATTAAAAGGAAGCTTACACATATCAGGAAAAATTGTAATTACATTATAACTTTTCACTCACCAAACCTATCGTATCTATAGTAATAACTTTCTCTATAGAATCGATTTTTTTTATATGATCTGGGTTATTTGATATAAGAGAGTAACTACCATCAGTTAACTCAATCCTAAAGATATCTTCTGTAGATACTTCAAGGTAATCGACTAATTTTCCGATTAAAACCCCTTCTACATCAACAACTTTAGCACCATCTATCTTATACCAATATACGTCCCCATCTTCTTCAACAGGTAAATAATCTCCATGCACATACACACTGGATTTCTTAATTGATTTAGCCTGTACATCATCATTAATACCCTCAAACTTCACCAAATACATATTTTTGTATGAAGATATCTCTGAAACAGGAAAAATACGAAAATGCTCATCGTTACTACTCAAACAAAAATTCTCGGTAGTTAGTAAAATATCAACGTTATCCGTAACAGGCTTCAATTTAATATAACCTTTAAAGCCATATATGTCAGCTATATAACCTACTTTAACATATTTATTTTGGTTATTCGACATCTTATCTATTACTCTTCAATAATATCAAGTCCGTATCTCACTTCTGACTTTGCAGATGCAGCAAGCAATATAGTTCTTATAGCTTTTGCTGTTTTACCTTGCTTACCGATTACTCTACCTAAATCTGATTGAGCAACACGAAGTTGTAAAGTTTTACCTTTTTCAGAATCTACTTCTGTAATTTCAATGGCATCTGGATTTTCTACTATTGGACTAACAATAAATCTAACTAACTCTTTCATAACATCCTACTTCCTTCTAAACTTTTTTAAGACTAAACTTCTCTAAAATACCTTTCTTTCTAAACAGGCTTCGTACTGTATCGGTAGGTATTGCACCAACACCAAGCCATTTTAATGCTTTGTCTTCATCAATCTTTAATTCTATCTCTTGTGGTAGTGGGTTATAAGTCCCTATAATCTCAATAAACGCACCATCTCTTGCAACTCTTGAATCTGCAATTACAATACGATAAAAAGGTCTTTTCTTTCTACCAAATCTCATTAATCTGATTTTTGTAGCCATTGCTTAAATCTCCTTACTTTCTTTTTTTATTTACTATCTAATATCTCTATTATCTTTACTTACTGTCAATAACATGTACTACTTTGCTAAACATAGTAACTATTCTAACTATCTTATATTTTTCATCACTTTATTGATTTCTTTCATAGCATCTTTCTCATTTTTACCAGATATGCTTTTGCCAACTTTTTTAAACATCTTATTCATCTGAGTTAGCTGATCGGCTAATTTGTTTATCTCATTAACCGTAGTTCCTGAACCTAATGCAATTCGCTTCTTTCTGCTACCGTTTAATATATCTGGAGTTTTACGCTCAACATAAGTCATAGAGTAAATAATCGACTCTATACGCTTTAATTTACCATCATCCATATCGGTTGCTGGCAATTTAGACTTTAAACCTGGTACCATTTTCAATATACCTTCGATAGATCCAAGTTTCTTCATCATTTTAAACTGTTTAAGTAGATCGTTAAAATCTAACCCAACCTTAACTTTTTTAGATAACTCTTCTGCCTCTTCTTGATCTATAAGCTCTGAAGCTTTCTCAACTAACGTTACGATATCACCCATACCAAGTATGCGTGATGCTAATCTATCTGGATGAAACAGTTCAAATTCGTCAAAACGCTCGCCAGTACCGATAAACGTAATCGGTTTACCTGTAACATATTTAATTGATAACGCTGCACCACCACGAGTGTCACCATCAGTTTTTGTAAGTATCACACCTGATATATCTAAAGTATCATTAAAAACTTTAGCAGTGTTGACGGCATCTTGACCAGTCATAGAGTCTGCAACGAAAAATATATAATCTGGATTGAGCATCTTTTTTAGCTCAACAAGTTCGTTCATTAAATCGTCATTAACGTGCAATCTACCCGCTGTATCAAAAATAACAATATCTTTAGCCGCACGCCTTGCAAAAGCAAGCCCATCTTTAGCTATCTTTAAAACATCGCTTGTATCGTGATCAGAATAAACATCAACTGCGATATTCTTACCGATAACTTCAAGCTGTTTTACAGCAGCAGCACGAAAAGTATCGCACGCAACCATTAAACTGTTTTTTGATTGTTTTGAAAAATATTTTGATAATTTACCAGCTGATGTTGTTTTACCTGATCCTTGAAGACCAACTAACATAATAACTGTAGGGGGATTAGGGGATAATGGAACCGATGGAGTATAATCTTTACCACCAAGAATAGTGATAAGATTGTCATTAATTATTTTAATGAATTGCTGTGAAGGAGAAACATTTTTTAAAACTTCAAGCCCTACTGCATCTGCTTTAACAGATGTAATAAATTCTTTCACAACCTTAAAATTAACATCAGCTTCCAGTAAAGACAGCCTTACTTGTTTCACAGCCTCTTCAACATTAGCATCAGTTATACGAGTTTCACCTCGTAGTCGACGAAAGACGCCCGAAAGCTTCTCGTTCAAATCCGCAAACATGGTAAATAATCCCTCACGGTCCTATAAAAATTTAGTACGATGGATATTACTATAATTATAGTACACTGTCAAGTATTATTTATTAATAAAAAAAGATATATACATCTACTATTAACACCAATTTAACAACAGTTGATTTGCAACTAAATTGTTGAGTAAATTTGACCTAAAAACTTAGTTTATTTCTGTAGAAATCTACTTGATAAAAATAGTTTGTTAGCTAACTAATCAGTTTAGTAATCAGCTAGCTAACATAAATTATATTCTATTAATATTCTTTACTATTTTTTAAGTTTAACAACATTTTTAAGAGTTGGATATTTTGCACCCTCTACTATCTCCCAAGTATTCACGAAATCCCAAGATGTGAATGTAGCCTGGTCTTTAAACTCAACATCAGTTTTTACACTAGCATGATCGCTATTAGTAAGTGGAGTTACTGAGTAGTAAAAGTTGTCTGTAGCCGTAATTGTAATCGGTTTACCATCCCCCTCTTCTTTAATTCCTAATATCGGAGTAGTTACAGGAGTTGAGCCACTTGCAGTTACAGCTATCATATCTGTATAACTGTATGATGAAGTAATCGTCATGTTCAATTGTAGACCATAAAGTGTTGAAGCTTTACCGATAAGCCCACCTGAATAACTATTCTTTGCACCACTGTAGCTCGCTATCACGCCTATATTGTAAGAATCAACTATCGAAGCATCGCTATTCCATACAGAACCGATTAGCCCACCCGCAAAACTGTTGTCATACGCAGGATTAGGAGCTTTAGTTGTTATTTTACCAGAGTTATAAGAAGCTTTAATATCAGGTCCTGATGTTCCACCTAATAGACCTCCGATACCAAAAGTTCCTTCTACATCTCCACTATTAAAAGAGTTCGTTATTGTAGTCTTAACAGTATTATTATTTCCTGCGACAAGCCCTGCTGCACCACCTAAACTTTTTATAACTCCATTGTTATACGACTTATCAATATTAACAAGGTCTGCTGATGTTTCAACATAACCTATCAAACCTGCAACATTGTTATTACTATTACTAGTTACGCTACCTTTATTGTAAGAGTTAATTATATTAACTGTATTTACTTTTTGAATATTACCTATTAATCCACCACCTGCAGCGTAGTAGTCAGAAGTACCTGATACTACATTGCCTTCATTAGAAGAGTTATCAATTGTAATTGTAAAACTAACATCTGAAGAGTCTGCTATGCCTATTAATCCACCTGCATGAGATGTACCACAACTTACATTATCTTTATTCATAGATTTCTCAATTATTATAGACTTGCTAGCTCCAGCGATCTTTCCAATAAATCCACCTGCATAAGTTGTTGCGTATACAGTTAAGTCGCTCGATACATTAGACAACGTAACATCGCCACTAAAAACATCTGCCACAAATGAAGCTCCAAACATCTTATCATCTATTGCTGAATTTACCGTACCGTCTTTAAGGTTTAGGTTTTTAATCGTTAATTTAGCTCCATCTCCAACCTCTTGAATAAGTGCAACGCCGTCATAGTCACTAACCGTATCAACTAACTTTAAGTTAAGTATCGTATGGTTATCACCGTCTATTGTGATGTCGCCTGTGATATTATCTATACCTGTGAAAATCTGGTTGTTCATATTGATGTCATTAGTTAATATCATGTTTTTATCAAGTGTCTTATCATTAAGCCAAGCCAAATTAGATCCGTTAGCTATCAAATATGCACCCTCTGATGAAGTTAGAGGTTCTACAGTTGTTGTGCCATCCCAAACCTCAACTGGCTTCTCAGGTATAACAGGTATAACAGGAATAACTGTATCACCACCTGAATTATTTATATCATCAGCACAAGCTGAAATTATTAAAGCTGATAAAATTGTGAATATTAAAAGTAAATTTCTTTTCATTATAAATCTCCCTAGAAAATATAATTAGATAAAACAAAACACTAAACACCCTATAAAAAGATATTAGCTTATCCATTAAGAATTTTAATGTCAGTTAATTAACAAAGCCATGTTGTGTGCAACTTTTAGAGTGTTGTAATTTAATTTTGAATACACATAAAGAGTATTATATAAGATTAACCTATACGTTTAAATAATTATAAATAGACGCACAAAAAATTATATAATAATAAATATTAAATTAAATTAACTGATTAAAATTGAGAAATTTTTAAGATTTTAAATTGGTTTGCGATAGATAAAACATAGTATCTTCCCTCCGAAGCACGTAAATTTTAAGCTATGTTCCTGACTTATTATACACCCTGCTCTATTCATCAAATGAATAAAAAGTTGTATACATCACAGTTGCGGGGGCAGTGCTGGATTTTATATCGTTGAATTGTAAGAGTTATACCCACAACTTTTTAACAACGAAATACACCAAGCTTCCATATCCTTAATATATATATCCTACTTTATTAACTAAGAAAATGCAAATATATTTTTAAAACAAAAACTATTTTTATACAGTAGAATATTATAAAACTTAAATTTATTTTTTAAACTCAACTTGATCGTGAATAGAGTTAAACAAATATTTATCTAATAAAAAATAATTGTTATTTAAAATTATTTAAACGTGTGCAACTTGAAAGATTTGCAATTCTAAAAGTTTTGTGGTTTGAAAATTATTTAAAATTGTGTAACTTGAAAGATTTACAATTTGAAAAGTTTTGTGGTTTGAAAATTATTTAAAATTGTGTAACTTGAAAGATTAGTAATTCTAAAAGTTTTGTAGTTTAAAAATTATTTAAAAGTGCGTAACTTGAAAGATTTGCAATTCAAAAGTTTTGTAGTTTAAAAATTATTTAAAATTGTGCAACTTGAAAAATTAGTAATTTGAAAAGTTTTAGTTTAAAAATTGTTTAAAAGTGTGCAACTTGAAAAATTAGTAATTTGAAAAGTTTTAGTTTAAAAATTGTTTAAAAGTGTGCAACTTGAAAAATTTACAATTTGCAAAGTTTTGTAGTTTGTAAATTATTTAAAAGTGTGTAACTTGAAAGATTTGCAATTTGAAAAGTTTTGTAGTTTGAAAATTATTTAAAATTGTGTAACTTGAAAGTTTAGTAATTTGAAAAGTTTTGTAGTTTGAAATTGCTTAAAAGTGTGTAACTTGAAAGATTTACAATTCGAAAAGTTTTGCAATTTTAAAATATTTAAAATCTCTAAAAAAGGGCGTAAAAAATCTGCTTGCATATATACTACAAGCAGTTTTATAAACATAATAAATTATGCAGACTTAACTTCTTTGATTGAAGGAATTTCTTCTTTGATTCTAGCCTCAATTCCATTTTTCAATGTCATCATAGAAAACGGACAAGAACCACAAGCACCACGAAGCTGTACTGTAACTATACCATCTTCTGTTACGTCAACCAAATCTACATCGCCGCCATCAGCTTGTAACATAGGACGCACTTTTACCAATACTGCTTCAACTTGATCTCTTAAACTCATTGCACTACTCTCCTCTTTCTTTTTTTATCTCAGCTTTAAGATCATCAACAAGGCTTTCTGCTTTGCCGATTTTTTTATAATAATCTTTTAATGCCATTTCAACAGCTTCTTCCGCCATTACTGAGCAATGGATTTTTGCAGGAGGTAGTCCTCCAAGTTTATCTACTATATTCTGATTTGTTAATCTTAATGCATCTTCTAAACGTGTGCCACGAAGAAGTTCTGTTGTCATAGAACTTGATGCAATCGCCGCTCCACAACCAAAAGTTTTAAATGTTGCCTCTTCAATAAGACCGTTATCACTGATCTTTAAGAACAACTTCATCATATCACCACATGCAGGATTTCCTACTTCGCCAACTGCTGATGGGTTTTCGATCTCTCCCATGTTTCTCGGATTTGTAAAATGATCCATAACTTCATCGCTGTAAGGACCCATATTGTTTGTAGCCATAACTATACCTCTTATAAAATATTTATTCTTGATTATTAAAAAATTCTACTTACTACTTCTAAAATAGTTCTGCTTTATTCTGTTAAAACAGTCTATTCTCGTCTATCTAAATGTGTCTATTCTCTACTTGTAAATAGCCCTACTCTGTTATATTAAAGTAGTCTATTCTAATCTATCTAAATGTTTCTATTCTCGTATATTCTAAATTCTATTACTATTTATTATAAGCAGGAGACATCTCACATAACCTATTAACTATCTTAGGCGTAACTTCAAGTACATGATCGATATCTGCCTGTGTGTTATACTTAGAAAGTGTCATTGTCATCGATCCAGCACATATATCTGTTGGAACTCCAACCGCTGTTAAAACGTGTGACGCTATTAAATCTTCTTCATCTTCAGCTAATATATTAGATGAACATGCAGAACCTGATGCTGCATAAATACCACTTTGTGTGTATGACATAAGAAGCGATTCGCCTTCAATATACTCAACCCAAAATGATACATGGTACGGAAGTCTATCTTCTAATGAACCTGTGAAATGAAGAAAATCAAACGACGCTCCTAAACCTGCAATCAGTTGATCTCTCAAAGATCGTATCTTAGGAACATAATCTTTCATCTCTGCTTTTGCAATTCTACAAGCTTCACCAAATCCCACTATAGCTGCAACATTTTCCGAACCTGATCTATAACCAGCCTCTTGATGTCCACCATCTAATAATGATTTTAACTGAACTCCACTACGAATATATAATGCCGCAGCTCCACGAGGACCGTAAATGTTTTGTGATGCAATCGTAATTGTAGATGCCTTTATCTTATTCACATCTACATCTAAAAAACCTGCTGATGCGACTGCATCTACATGCAAGTGAACACCCTTATCTTCACAAATCTTACTGATGCCTTCAATGTCTTGAATAACACCGATCTCAGGATTAGCATGTGATATCGCAACAATCGCTGTATCTGACTTGATTGAAGATTTTAGATCATCTAAATCAATCTTTCCATTAGTGTCTACTTTTAGAACTGTGTATGTATAACCCTCACCAACTTTCTTAGCAAGTAAATTGTGTATTGATGCATGCTCAATCTCTGATACTATCATATGTTTCTTATCTTTTAAAACTGCTAAAACACCTTTAAGTGCCAAATTGTTTGACTCTGTTCCGTTCGATGTAAATACTATCGTATCATCTGCATTAGCACTTAGAAGTGCTGCAACTTGCTTGCGAGCCTCTTCTACTGCCACATAAGATTTTCTGCCTAGTGGATAAAAGTGTGCCGATGGATTGCCGTACTCTTCTGAGATAAACGGTAACATCATCTCCACAACTCTTGGATCTGGTTTTGTGCCAGCTATGTTATCTAAATATATAAAACTCATAAACGTTATCCTTAAAAATAATTTAATTAAAATATTGTAAAAACCAATATTCTGTTTCAACATAGATACTATTTCTTATCTATATCTATTTAAGACCTATTTTATCTCATTTAGTTCTAATTACAAGCTAAAAAAATAATTATTTGAAAATTTCTCAATATCTATATACAATATATTTATTTCTTAACTAGCTATAATCTGTAGAGTATCATAAAATTAATATAAGTTAAATTGATTAATTAGGTAGTATTATCAAATATACATCTGTAAAATATTTCTCAATATAGAGATAAAAAACTTACAGTTAGATTAAAAAAATAATCTCAACCCTCTTCCATAATGTATTCAAATAAACAAGAACCTATAATATTTAAACGTAATAATATAAAATTTTATTCAACGATAAAACCTAGCAACATCAAAATTATAAATTATAATAACATAAAACTTTGTATAACGATAAAACCTAGCAACATCAAAATTATAAATTGTAATAACATAAAACTTTGTATAACAAAAACCTAGCAACATAGAAGCTCGATAGCGATTACTCTAATTTATAAAAGCCATCAACTACTATTATCTTTTTACGTCTTGCACCAATTTATCATTTTCTAATTTGTATTTTAATCCTCTTCTTACCACACCACTTTTACCGAACTGGTCAAGTGTTTGACGACCGTATGTTACAGATAGTCCTGCTGCATTACCTATATCTAATGTAAAGTTATCTATAAAATAAACAGCTTTAGATTGTCCAGGTAGTCCAAAATATTCTACTGGTGGAAGTTCATCTGATTGATACTTCACCCAACACTCTTCTGTAAAACCAAAAATTAATCTTTTAGGAGTTGGTGCAACAACAACATCTTCTACTGGAGGAGCAACTCTTTTTACAGCAGTATTGCTTACGGGTGATGTTAGCTGGTTGTTTGTTGCTTGAGAAACTTTTGTTCCATTAGTTGTTTCATCTAACAACGTATTAATGTTTGTTGTTGGCGATGGATACTCGATAGACATATTTTCAGGTTCATCTTCTCTTTCAACCACAACAATTGTTGATGAAACATTTTGAAACGAATAAAACACATAATATGATATAGCTGCAACAACTAACAGTCCAACAACTATAGAAATGATTATGACGTTATTATTGCTGACAGGCTCTTCGGTATCTTCAACAAACTCTACCTTATCGGTTCGAACTTCTTTTTTAACATTACCGTTATTACCGTTATCTCCGTTACTATCAGATATGCCCTGATCTCTACTTTTTACGCCGTACGCTTTGCTTCCTGTTTTTGGATACTCGATATCAAAAATAGGTTTAATCTGCATCTCATAATCGTAACCTAAATATTCGGCATACTGTTTTACAAATCCATATGCATGAAGATAAGAAGGCATTTCCTGAAACGCTCCTTTATCCATCAATAATATAGAATTCTCACGTATCTTTGTCTCTTGAGATACCATCTTAACTGTCTTGCCTATTTCTTCACGTTTACTTTTTAATAATTTTGCTAATTCACTCATAGTTCTTCTTTTATAATTTATTTTTGGTACTTAAACCGACTGTTATTTATTATTTACTCATATCATAAATGCACTTCAAACCATAAAGAGTAAGATAAGGTTCATGAATAACTGGATAAGTAATATCACCAACAAAAACTCTTGACAGTCCACCAGTAAGTATTATGCTAACCTCTGATTCACGTCCTTCAAACTTCTCTTTCAATATTCTAGTTAATAAACCATTTATCAAATCAAGATAACCGTAATACACTCCAGATCTTATAGCCGTTACAGTATCTGTTCCTAAAACTTGCGTTGGAACTGATAAAGGAACTTGAGGAAGGAGCGATGTACTATTATGCAGTTGTTCTGAAAATAGTTTAGCACCTGGTGCTATAATACAACCGATAAAATCCCCGTTATCTGATAACGTGTTAAATGTAGACGCAGTACCCATATCAACAACTATTGCTGGTGTTGAATATTTCGTTTTTGCACCTACTATATCTGAAACTATATCAGTACCTATATAACTAGGATCTTTTATATTAGGGATCATTTTATATGGAAAAATATCTTTAACTAAATATGTTTCCTTTTTTAAATATCTCTTAACAAACTCTACAATCATAGGAGTTACAAGCAAAACAACCGATGACATAACTACAGCTTCAATATCATCAATTGATACTTCGCTCGTAGATAATTTAGGTAAAATTATAGATGCATATTCATCGACTGTAGATGTACCATCTGAGTTAACTCTAAAATCAAAAACAAGTTCATCGTTCTTATATCCACCTATACAGATGTTGCTATTGCCTATATCAATTACTAATATCAAGATTTACATCTCCGATTGTTATTGTTGAAAGGGATCTTTTATCATCTACAACCATCAATCCACCATCTTTATCAATACCATACTCTCTATAAACTTTCTTCTCCGTACCGACAGTTACTAATATGTCGCCACCTTTGCATGCAGTATAATCTTTCCACATTGATTTGATATTCATCACACCAGCATTTAATTTTATTATATTACTTTCAAGTCGTAACAGTATCGTTGCCAATACAACATCTGGGTATAATGATTTTAGATAGTTATCACTCAAGGAAGTTATAGTACTATTAATTATAGGATCTGTTGTTTTACCTGACATATTAATACCAACACCTAAGACTACTCTCACAAGTTCTTCACCAGAAAATACTACTTTCAAAACCATTCCAGCAACTTTCTTATTATTTATTATTATATCGTTTGGCCATTTAAGAAGAGTGCCATCTATATATTTGCTAATAGCTTCAACAAGTGAATATCCAACAACAATATTAAGAGGCTCTAAAAGGTTCTTTGCAATAAGTGGTAACTCTATCGAAAACAGTAGCGACTCACTACAATTTTCCCACCTGCGATTGTTGCGACCCATACCATTTGTTTGAACCTCAGTTACAACAACCTTGCCCTCTACACGAGGACTCTTTAAAAGGTGATCGTTAGTTGAAGACAGAGTCTTAAATACTTCTATCTCTTTGCCTAAACATTTAGTTGTCAAAACATCCTTAAATGAACTCATCGAAAAGGTCGACATAACATCCCTCTAATAAAATATGATTAATAACTATTGTCATTTAAACTACTATTAATACTACAACAATATAATGACAAAACTTTTCATACATTATCTTTTATTCTATTATAGAATAAAAGATTTATCAACCATTAAAATATTTCACAAATACTTTATATTGAACTTTATGAATATCGCTTTTAACAGATAATAAAATATTATACTTTATGCTTGAAGAATATTACTAATATGCTATAGTTAGATTTCGTTAAATAGAACCATGTAGAAGGAAATAATATGAAATATAACCCTAAAGCTTTTGAAAGTTTGTGGCAATCAAAATGGAATGAAAAGGAGATCTTTCATCTAAAAGATGATAAATCTATACCTAAATATTACTGTTTAGAGATGCTACCCTACCCATCAGGAAATATACATATGGGACATGTTAGAAACTACTCTATAGGAGATGCGCTTGCTAGGTATAAACTTATGCAAGGATTTAATGTGTTGCATCCTATGGGTTGGGACTCTTTCGGACTGCCTGCTGAAAATGCTGCAAAACAACATAAACGTGACGCTGCCGAATGGACATACTCTAACATAGAGAAAATGAAGTCACAAATAAAAAAATTAGGGTTTTCATACGACTGGAGTAGAGAGTTTGCAACATCAGATCCAACTTACTATAAATGGGAACAGATGATATTTATAAAGCTATGGGAGAAAGGTTTAGCTTATAAAAAACACTCTGAAGTTAACTGGTGTGATGATTGTGAAACTGTGCTTGCTAACGAACAAGTCGAAGACGGTGCTTGTTGGAGATGTGGAAATACTGTTAGATCTAAAGGACTTCAACAGTGGTTTCTAAAAATTACTAAGTACGCTGAAGAACTTCTTGATTATACCGACAAACTGCCGAACTGGCCCTCTAAAGTTTTAACTATGCAAAAAAATTGGATAGGAAAATCTGTTGGTGCAGAAATAGATTTCAAAATTGTTGATGATAATGATAATCAAACTATCACTGTTTTTACAACTAGAGCTGATACTCTATACGGTTCAACATTTATGTTGCTAGCACCTGAACATCCACTTGTTAAAACATTGATTAATGATGCTTCTAATAAAACTGAAATTGAAAAGTTTATAAATAAAATAGCTAAGCTTGATAATATAAATAGATCAAGTGATAAAAATAAAGAGGGCATATTTATAGGCAAGTATGTTCTAAACCCCGCAACAAACATAAAGATACCTATCTACTTAGCAAACTATATCCTTATGGGATATGGAACAGGAGCTGTTATGGCTGTGCCTGCTCACGATGAACGTGATTTTGAATTTGCTAAAAAATATAACCTTGATATCAATGTTGTGATCTCTCCAACTGATAATGAATTAATCGCAACTGAAATGAGTGAAGCTTATACTGGCGAGGGAAACCTTGTTAATTCTGGTATCTTAAATGGTATGAACTCTGTTGACGCTAATATCAAAATGATAGATCATCTAGGGGATAACGCTCGTAAATCTATCAACTATAAACTCCGTGATTGGGGAGTATCAAGACAAAGATATTGGGGAACACCTGTTCCATTTATTTATTGTGATGATTGTGGAATGCTACCCGTACCGTTAGCCGATCTGCCTGTTGTTCTACCTACAAATGTTGATTTTTCAAAACAAGGAAATCCACTCGATCACGCTCATGACTTCGTTAATGTTAAATGTCCTAAATGTGGCAAAGATGCAAAACGTGAAACAGATACTATGGATACTTTTATGGAGTCATCGTGGTACTACCTTAGATATATTTCTCCTAAGTGTGACACAGATATTTTTGATAAAGATGATGTAAACTTCTTCATGCCTGTAGATCAATATATAGGTGGAATTGAGCATGCTGTTATGCACTTACTTTATGCAAGATTTTTCACTAAAGCATTACGTGATCTTGGATATATAAATTTTGACGAACCATTCAACGCTCTACTTACTCAAGGTATGGTTTGTATGGAAAGTGTTAAATGTCCGACTGATGGATATCTATACCCTGAGGAACATGAAGAAGACAAATGTCTTAAATGTGGAGATACTATCGTTAAAGGTAGAATTGAAAAGATGAGCAAATCGAAGAAAAATGTTATCGATCCAGATTTATTAGTTGATGAATATGGTGCAGATACAATCAGATTATTCTCACTCTTTGCAGCACCTCCTGCTCTTGAAATTGAATGGAGCGAAAACGGTGTCGAAGGTGGATATAGATTTCTTAACAGATTATATAGACTTGTTATGATCGCTAAAGATACCGTTATCAAATATTCTAATGCACCTGAATTTACAGATGGGCTTTCTAAAGAAATTATACAGATGACACATATAACGATTAAACGTGTTACAACAGATATAGAACGATTTCAGTTCAATACTGCGATCGCTGCGATTATGGAATTCTTAAACTTTTTATCTCCGTTATTTGAAAAACTAAATACCGATAATGAAAAAACTGCGTACGCTGATGCAATTAGAAAAATGCTAATTATTATAACTCCGATAACTCCACATATAACAGAAGAGCTTTGGAAAACAATTAATGAAACATCTTTTATATCAGATACAAAATGGCCAGAATTTAATGAAAGTTTTACGTTGAAAGACGATATAACAATTGTTGTGCAAGTAAACGGAAAACTTAGAAGTGAATTAAAATTTAATCGTGGTGTTGATGAAAAAACTGCAATCGATACAGCTTTAAAAGATGAAAAAGTTATACCTCATATTGATGGGAAAGAGATCATTAAAAAAATCTTCGTAAAAGATAAATTAATATCTTTAGTGGTTAAATAGTAATGAAAAATGTTGTGTTAAAACTTGTTATAATTCTTTGTATGGTAACCACAATATCATGTGGATACTCTATTCGTGGGATTAGTAAAGATGGTGTAAATCCAAATTTTTATGTAGAAAACACATGGAACAAATCACCCTCTGCAATGCTTACTCCACTAATACAATCCGATATAGAAGATTACTTGATTGATTACAATGAACTTGCGAGAGAGAGTTATGCAAAATACACACTATCTCCTATCATTAACAGTATAGATTACTCTCCACTTATAACCTCGCAGTACGATGAATCAACTGCTACTAACACAAATGTTGAGGTGACTTTTATTGTGACAGATAGAGCTGGAGTGGAAGTATATTCTGGAACATTTTCAGCTGTTAAATCATATCCTGTAACAGGGGCTGCAGCTGAAGTTGTAAGTGGTAGAAAGATTAGTATGACTGAAGCGATCAATAGTATTATGGCAGATTTTAGAAATAGTTTCTATAAAATTGATAGATAAAATATAAGTGGGATGTATGAATGAAAAGAGTATAATTATCGGTTCAGATTTTTTTATCACTACAAATGTAAATAAGATAGTTGATAAAAATGAAGATGCAGATATAGAAAAATATTTCGGTGATGAGATAAATATTGATGGGTATTTTGCGTTCATTAACTCCCCCTCAATTTTTGGAAATGATAAAATTGCCTATGTTAGAAATATAGATAAAATTAAAGATCTGATGGGGTTTCTTAAATCAGTAGAAACTTGTATTGAAACAACATTAATATTTTCAACAACCCTAACTTTAACTGAGTTGGAAAAAAAGAGTAAAGGAATTCAGAAATATATTAAAACTCTTGATTATAAAATGATAATTGAACCTACTGTGAAATCAATGTCTGTCGCTGCGAGCCATGATGTTATTGATATCTTTAAATTAAAAGGTGTTGAGATAAACAATATGACAGCGATGCAGATACTTGAAACTACTTCTGGAAATCTGACAGCTATTAACAATGAAGCTGAAAAATTTTCAATCTATCTTAACGCTAATCCAAATGAAAAGATTGCTGACATTTTATCAAATTTATCTGGTAAAAAAACAGAATCAATATATGCATTGATTGATGCGTTTGCTGAAAAGAAAATGGATAATGTGATTAAAATATTTAAAAATATTCCACTGAATGAAAACAGTAATGATTATAGAATTTATTACGGCTTAGCTAAAAGAATGTCTAATATATATTTCGCATATATATCTAATAAACTGATAGAAGAGTATCAAGATTTTGTTAAACAAAAAGTTGTTGGATATAAAAGGTTTTGGACAAAAAATGAAGCACTAAAAATGATGGATAAATTTGCCTTACACGACCTTAATATTAAAACTGGTAAAATTAAATTCTATGAAGCATTGGTAGATATTTTCGCATCTGTTAATACAAAATAATCTGTTCGGTTGCGACCGATATAAACGTATAAACCTATCTACGTACACGCTCTCATCACCTTGTACTCACACCACCTCACAACTTATTATATGTTAAAATATTTTGACTTATGATACGCTCTACTGTAAAATTTGTTTTACATTTGACAAAACAAATAAATATCAAATTATAAGTATAAGGAAATATAAAATGAAAAAAATATTAATAGTAGTTTTAGGTATGTTTCTATTTTCAGCGTGTATTGATTCTAAAAACAATGGAAGAGATATTGTTGCTATTGAAAACTTAAACACAGCATTAATAGAAGTTGCCGTACAAAAAAAAGGTTTAGGAGCAGTAGCTGTTGGATCAGAACAAGCTTTTGAAATAAAATTTATCAATAAAGATAGCGTTAACAAAACGATATTCACATTAACTGGATATATAAATAACGATCTCCTAAATGGAACTTTAGGCACAACTTGTGATTATAAAATTAATCAAGATCAAGAAATTATGACGATCACTCTTGAGGCAGGTGCAACCTGTAAATGGAACCAACTTCTAAAAATGGCTGTCACAAACGAAGGCTCTCCGTATGCAATATATTTAGAAGATGCAAATAAAGATAAACTTACAGTAATAATAAACTAGACCATTAAATTTATAACTTAAGTTATTAACTATATCTATAAATTATTAACTACATCTAATCGTGATTATGTTAGTCACAGTCGGCTAAATAATCACACTTCTAATCACTAACTTACAGCAACAAACTGCAATAAATTAGACATTTAAATATTAGTATCAACAAGCAGTAAGTTATAGCAAATTAAGTATTACTCTTAAAATTCTAATTATTATTCCAATACTTAAATAGTTAATTATTTACCTTATAGTAAATAAAGGTAACCTATAAACTTCAAAGTCTAATAAATCAAATCTTGTCATTACATTTCAAATTATAATAAATTACAAAAAACGCCTACCCTAAAATTAAGGTAGGCATTTAATATATTTTATTTAATTATCATATCATCTAAAATAGATAAATACAATTAACCAAATATAAATTTATAAAACAATCATAAACTACTTTATTTACTACTTAGCATACTCAATAGCTCTTGACTCTCTAATAACTAACACTTTGATCTGCCCAGGACAAACAACTTCCTCTTCGATCTTTCTAGAGATATCTCTAGACAATGTAATTATTCCGTCATCAGTCACTTTATCCGGTTCAACTATAATACGAACTTCTCTACCTGCTTGTATAGCAAATGATCGTTGTACTCCTTCAAATCCAGATGTGATCTCTTCTAACTTCTCAAGACGTTTGATGTATGATTCTAACACCTCTCTTCTAGCCCCAGGACGTGATGCTGAAATTGCATCTGCCGATTGGATAAGAACAGCCTCTATACAGTTATACTCAACCTCACCATGGTGTGACGCTATAGCATTAATTACTCTTGGATCTTCTTTACATCTTTTTGCATACTCAACACCAATTTGTGTGTGCGAGCCTTCAACATCATGATCTATAGCCTTACCGATATCATGTAACAGCCCTGCTCTTTTAGCAATCTTGATATCCATTCCAAGTTCCGCAGCCATAATACCAGCGATCGTTGCAACTTCAATTGAGTGTGCTAAAACATTTTGACCGTAACTTGTACGATATTTTAATCTACCTAACAGCTCTAAAATATCAGTATGAACTCCATGAAGTCCTAAGTTGAAAACAACATCTCCACCTAATTCAATGATATGTTTTTTCATCTCAAGTTTACTTTTTTCATGTAACTCTTCTATTCTTGCTGGGTGAATTCTTCCATCAGCAATTAATCTTTCTAATGTTAATTTTGCAGTTTCTCTTCTGTAAGGATCATATGATGATAATATAACCGCTTCTGGTGTATCATCAACGATAATATCAACACCTGTGATAGTTTCAAATGTACGAACATTTCTTCCTTCTCGTCCGATAATTCTACCTTTCATTTCATCAGAAGGTAAATTTACAACCGTTACAGACATATCATTTACAAAATCAGGTGCACAACGCTGAATAGCCGTTGATATAATACTTCTTGCTCTTTTGTCTGCATCTTGTTTTAGATCTTCTTCAATCTCTCTTATTCTTTTTGCAGAGTCCATTTTTGCATCTGACAACATTTGTTCGATAAGAGTATTTTTTGCATCTTCTCTTGTCATGTTTGCCACACGTTCAACATCTTCTACATACTTGTTTTTAAGTTCATTGATTTTCACTTTACTAACATCAATATCTTTTAATTTATCGTCTAACTCTTTATCTTTTTTCTCTAAAAACTCTTCTTTTTTATAAACAGTGTCCATCTTTTTATCGATAGTTTCTTCTTTAGTTAAAAGACGTTTCTCTTGTTGTGTTATGTCCCACTTTTTCTCTTTGATCTCTTTATCTAACTCTTGTCTGCCTCTGAAAATAATCTCTTTAGACTCAAGTTTTGCTTCTTTTACGATATCTTCATGCTCACGTTTAGCTCTTTGAATTATCTCTTCTTTCGTATTGCCTAACTTTTTGTCCTCAATCGCTTTAAACTTTTTTAATGCTATATAACTTATCAGTGAGCCTATTGCAAGCCCAACAGCTGTAAATATAATTACATTTAATGCTACAATTTCCATTTGTTCTAACTCCTCTATATTATTTTAGTTTCAGTAATAATCTGATCTAGTTTTACATCGTTTTCATCATTTGGCAATATAGCCAATAACTGAAAATCGTATGCAACACCTACAAATCTACCTAATCTTTTTGTCTTCAAATATCTATCGTAATACCCTTTGCCGTAACCTATACGGTTAAAATCTAAACCGAAAGCTATGCCTGGTATTCCCACTACAATTCTACTATTACTCTCTAACTCTATATCAAATCTATTAGAAGCAACTGGAACTTTAATTCCAAATTTATCAACTTTCAGCTGACTTTCCTTCTCGTATAGATAAAATTCTAAATCATCACCCGTTACAACAGGAAGATATACTCGCTTACCACAATCCCATAATAACCTAAACAATAAGCTTAAATCCACTTCCCCCTTATTTGATATATAAAGTAAAAAAACGTCATACTCGTTATATAAATTATAAAATCTTTCAGATATTATATCTGAATATTTAGTTCTTATATTCTTATCGTAATTAATTCGTAAATCTAAATATTTTTTCCTAATCGTTACCTTGTCCATACCGACCTTTCCTACTCTTCCACAACCTTTTAAGCCTTTCAGAAACTTTATTTTCAAACCCTATTTCGCTCGGAAGATAAAATGACAGATCGTTATTGATACTTTGGCTACGATCCCCTTTATTAATAGAACGTCTATCTATGATATAGTTCTGATCGACAAATTCGCCGTAATCAAAAGGGTATTTGTAGCTATTGTTATTGTAGCGAAGATTTAATGGAACGGAAGGATTAATATCCTTTAGATACGATGAAGCTTTATGATAGGCTAAGTAGCACCTATTACTCTTTGGAAGGGAGGCTAAATATACGACAGCATGAGCGAATATTATTAAACCCTCAGGAATGCCGACGTTCATAAAATTGTTATAACTAGCATTTATAAATGTAACAGCTTCAGGATACGCATTACCGATATCTTCACTAGCTGAAACCATGAGCCTTCTGTATATTGCCTCAGGAGGAACGCCACTATTATATAATTTCATTGCCCATAAAATCGCTGCATCAGGGTCTGTACCTCTGATTGATTTTATCATGGCAGAAAATAGATCGCAATTTTCATCATCGCTAAAACTATTCTTTGCAACTACCTCTTCTAACCCTTCTTTCGATAAATATAATGTATCATCTCTTCGATCACCGATCATTGAGGCTAACTCTATTATATTTAAAAACCTTCGTGTATCACCGTTACACATATCAATAAAATAATCTAAATTACCATTAAAATCAACATTTGCAATACCCATTAACTCGGATATATGTTGCTTCGTTCTGTTTGCAATATCAACAAGTGATTTTCTCTCTAACGCTTTAAACTTAAACATTAACGATCTTGATCTAAACGCAGGAGTTAAATTAAAGTACGGATTTTCCGTTGATGCTCCTATAATTTTAACTTCTTTATCATCTAACAATTTTAGTAAGAAATCTTGTTGTGATTTACTATATCGATGTATCTCATCAATAAACAAAATCACATTGCCTTTATCAGCTATAGACAAATTCGCCACGATTTTTTTTAAATCAGTCACACCGTGCGTTGTTGCATGCAGTGAGATTAACTCGTTATCTAGCAACTTGCCTATAAGCTTTGATACAATCGTTTTACCAGACCCAGGAGGCCCTGTAAAAATCAATGAATCAAACCCACCGTTATCAACAATTTTGCGAAAAAGTGAACCGTCTTTTGTAAGTTCATCTTGTCCTAAAATATCAGAGAAACTATCTATTCGCATCATCGACGCTAATTTCATACTTTATACTCTATAACTTATAGTTAAATATCAATAAGTTCTTTGCTTGCAAAACATCAATAATATAGTATATCAGAGATAAATATCTATACCCCCTTTCCTACACAACATTATTACTTTAATTATACCTTATTATATTAAATTGTAAATACAATTATCTGTTTTATATTTATAAATAAAAAAATGGACACTAATTAAAGCACCCATTTGAAATTATATCGTTACATATATCTATTATTTTGTTATTTTAAAGGTTTTAAGGTTTTGTTGTACCGTTTACATGATTAAACCCTAACTCATTAAATATAACTGTATTACCAGTATGAGTAGTAACTTGGATCGTTTCTTTAGGAGTTGATCCTCCAAATGGTTCAGTACCGATAGTTAATTCACCCTGCTCTGTCGCAACTGTCATAGTAGCCAATGATGAGCAACCAGTAAACGCATCAGCTCCAATAGTCTTAGTTTTAGGAAAAGAAATACTCCGTAAATTAATGCAACTCATAAACGCATTACCATTAATCGTTTCAACTAGAGGAAAATTAATATCAACTAATGCAGTACAGTTTATAAACGCATCACTATCAATAGTTGTAGCTACAGGAAACTCAACAGTTTTTAAAGCAGTACAGCCTGAAAACGCATGATCATTAATAGTTATAGCTAATGGAAAATCAACAGTTTTTAAAGTTATACAGTCAGAAAATGCAGAAGCACCAATAGTTGTAACGGATGACACATCAACGGTTTTTAAAGTTGTACAGCCTTGAAATGTACTACTTTCAATAACTTGAACTTTTGGAATAAAAACAGTTTCTAATGCAATACAATCATGAAATGCAGACACACCAATAGTTGTAGCTTTTTGAAAATTAACAGTGCCTAATTTTTTACAACCACGAAACGCTTTTGCACCAATAGTTGTAACTTCAGCAAAATCAACGCCTGTCAAACCAGTACAGTTATAAAATGCATTATCTCCAATAATTATAACATTTTTAGCGTTCACTGAAAAAGTCGTCTCAACTTTAGAATCTATAATGTCTGGATTAAAAAACGCATTATCTGGTATTTTTTCAATATTTGGAAAATTAAGTTCGATCACACGCCCTTCGGCTTTTATTAATAAATTTCTCAATCCCTTAAAGTCTGCTGTTGTTGCTGTATCACCGATATCTGTAATTGTCCACATGTTGTCTTTTGGTAGAATTCTTGGAACTGTCGCAAGTGAGAATTCATTCGATTTAGAAGATCCATTGAAATCAATTATTTCAGCACAACCAAAAGATATTAATGAAATTGCAAAAATTAGAAATGTAAGATTAATTTTAGAATGCATAAAAAAAGACGTTTTATTCATGGTGTAGTCCTCGTAGTTAGTTTATAACGTTTTTATAGCCCTTTTTGATAATTGAGTACAGCTATAATATATCCATTATAGCAAATTGTAAATATAATTATCTATTATATATTTTAATATAAAAAAATGGGTACTAATTAAAGCACCCATTTGAAAAATTATTTATCTATTTATTTCTTTGTTATTATTTTTATTCTACAGTGATATTTGCTTCTGTAAAGCCATTACTTGTAAATTTCTCTTTATTCTCCACACCACCAGTAGTAACTAAAATCTTATCTTTTGGAGAGCTATCAAATGCAGTCGGATCTAAAGTTGTTAGAATAGACGTTGTCGCAATAATCATAGTTCTTAATGCTGTGCAACCTAAAAACGCATACTCTTTAATATTTGTAACTAAAGGAAACTTAACAGTTTGCAAAGCTGTGCAACCCTGAAATGTATTACCATCAATAGATTTAGCTTCTGGAAAGTTAACTTCTTTCAATTTAGTGCAACCCTTAAACGCATTAGATCCAATAGTTGTAACTAAAAGAAACTCAATCTTTTCTAAATTAGTGCAGTCTGAAAACGCACCTGCTTCAATAGTTGTGGCTAAAGGAAAATCAACAGTTTGCAGAGCAGTACAGCCTAAAAATGCAAGACCTCCAATACTTGTAACCATAGGAAAAGTAACGCTATCTAAAACTTTACAACCAGAAAACGCATTAGCACCAAGAGTTGTAGCTTTAGGGAAATTCACAGTTTTTAAAACAGTACAACCTGAAAATGCAGAAACTTCAATTGTTCTAACTTCTGGAAAATCAGCTGTTGTTAATTCAGTACATCTTAAAAAAGCATTAGAGCCAATTATTGTAACTAAAGGAAAATCAATATTTGCTAATTTAGTGGAGTTATTAAATGCATTGTTTTCAATAATTGTAGCTTTTTTTGCACTCACTGAAACAATAGTTGCAACACCAATCTTATCTGTAGTATTATAAAACGCCTCTGCAGGGATTGTTTCAATATTTGGAAACTCAAGTTCAATTTTACGCCCTTTCGCCTCTTTAATATTTAAAAGAGTTTCTAGTGCATCAAAATCTGTTTTTGTCGCTGTGTTACCACCATCTGTAATGATCCAACGACTTTCAGCTGGTAAAGTTGCAGGAACTGTCGTTAAAGTAAATGTGATACTCGGCTTAGGAGGCTCAACTGGTGCACCACCTCCACCTTCGTCGTCTGAACAGCCCAAAAATATTAACGAGATTGATAAAATCAGAGATATTAAACCGATTTTAGAGTTCAAAAAAGATGATGACACTTTCATTTTATAGTCCTTGTACAATTATTATATAGTCTTTTAAGTATTGTATTGATCGCTTAAATACTTAAAAACATAAGTATAACATATAACTATTTATATTTAAACGTAAATATAAACCTCAAATATAAAAAAATGGATACTAATTAAAGCACCCATTTATAAAATTGTTATTAATATTTGTTTTTTTGCATCAACTTATATATTTATGATTATATGCTAGTTATAAAATAAATCTGTAACTAATAATCACAACTAAGTTATAATAAAAAGTACAACCCCACACATGGCGAAAAACTTTTACAGTCTAGCGCCTGACTTTAATCAGGCGACCAATAAGCGATACTTTAGACTTCCTTATCAAAGTAAGGCTTGCACACCATATCGACTAACATGATCTATTATTTAAAAATGTTGGCGAAGGACTGTTTTTGCTCTCGTTCACAGCAGGGTGTATCTCTAATAATACACTCATCGGAAATAATATGCTATACTTAAGTATAATCTATTACTTATTTGTGATAGTCGGAAATAATATATTACACATAAGTACAATCTATTACTTATTTGAGATAGTCGGAAATAATATGCTACACGTAAGTACAATCTATTACTTATTTGAAATAGTCGGAAATAATATATTACACATAAGTACAATCAATTACTTATTTGTGATCGATTGCAACTTATTCTCTATATCTATAACTATATCTTCTATCAACGACATTTCTCGCTGTAAATTTTGATTTTCAACAAGCATCAAAAAAGCAGTCTTTATTACAGTCTTGATATCTGACTTTGAATCAGTCGATGACATATTGCGTAGTTTCTGATCTAGCATAGCTGCCACATCTCTATAAAAATCTGCCTTATCAGCTTGAACACGAATTGTAAACTCTCGTCCAAATATTTTAAGATCAATATCAACCATTATTACTCTCGTTTATACCTAATTTAAAATCTAAAATATTAGTAGTGAAATCAATATTTGATAAAATATAATTATACATCGTCCATATCCGTAATAAGAGTTTCAAGACGCTCTATAGATTTCTCTGTTGATTTTCTTAAATCTTTCAATTTTCCACTAAGTTCAATATTTGAGCTCTTAACTTCTTTGTTCTTTACATTAAGAACACCTATCTCAGTATCATAGGAATCTATACGACCACTAACTGTCGCTAACTCATTCCTAATATTTATCAATCTATCTAATATACTCATATCTACAAATTAACATTTTCATAATTATTTGTCAATAATCCTTATTATTTATTATTCTGTTTAAGACGTTTATATTACACTTGTAAAAATCATGAATATAATATATTATATTCACCATGAAAAAACTTATATTAACATTATTGATTGCACTGGTTCTAATTAGTTTAATCGCAGCTGGATTATTCGCAACTTACGTGATTACTACCAACAAAGCTTTCCTTAAAGAAACGCATTTAAATATTGAATTAGACATTAAAAGTGGTGATACTTTTAGATCCGTTTATAATAAAATATATAAAGGTATAAAAGTACCTTATATGCATTATTTATATCTAACTAAAATTATGAATATTGAGAAAAAAATCAAAACTGGATATTATCAATCCAATGATATAACTCTTGAAAAACTTATAGAAGTTATTATAGAGGGAAAACAAACATTAATAAAAGTTACTATTCCTGAAGGATATAACCTATTCGATATAGGAAATCTGCTCCAAAAATTGTATATAATGGATAAAGAAGAGTTTGTCACAGCTGCTTTTGATAGGCAACTGATAGAGTATCTTCTTAAAGAAGATTATGAAAGTTTTGAAGGGTTTTTATTTCCTGGAACTTATTATGTGCCAAAAGAATTTTCTCCTAAAGAGGCTATAGTGCTTTTCTATCAAGGGTTTAAAGATAACTTACCTAAAGATTTTAAAAAGAATGTGGAAGCTCATAACCTTACATTTTATCAAGCAATTACGTTAGCATCTATCGTACAAAAAGAAACATACTCTAAAGAAGAGTCTGATATTGTTGCAAGTGTGTTCTATAATAGACTTAAATTAAACATGAGATTGCAAGCAGATCCAACAATAATATACGGAAAATATATCAACTTTGACGGAAACATTAGAAAGAAAGATATACTGAATGCAGAAAATAAATTCAATACATATCGTCATAGTGGACTGCCACCTACTCCGATTTCTAACCCAGGAGTTATCGCTCTTGAAGCAGTGATGAACCCTAAAAAAACTGACTACCTGTATTTTGTTGCCGATGATAAAGGACAACATCTGTTTTCAGCAACTTACAGAGAACATGTGAATAATGTCAACACATACCATAAAAAGAAATAACGGTTTATCTGCGGGAATAGATATAGGGAGCAATGCCACTAGATTGATTGTTGCCTCTACTCTAAATTCTAAAATAGATAAACTGATATTCAACGAAAAAAGAAGCACTCGGCTTGCAACAGGAATTCATAAGTCGGGAAAACTTACCGATCAACATATAGATATTGCTATTAAATCACTAAAAGAGCTGTACGATATTGCAATGGGTGCAAACGTATCCAATATACGAATTGTTGCAACATCAGCCGTAAGAGAAGCAAGCAATGGTCATATACTGATTAAAAAAGCAAAAGATATCGGTATTAATATCGAGGTGATATCTGGAGAAGAAGAAGCTAATTTAACTCTGCTTGGCGTTCAATCTGTTATCGAAAATCTTTCATCTGCTTTAATATTTGATATAGGTGGCGGATCAACAGAATTTATATTAACTCCTCCATCTGCCGATTATAATGACGATGAGATAATTTGTAAAAGTTATAAAATTGGCGTTGTAAAATTAGCCGATATGTTCAACATAGAGAATGATAAAGATGAAGATGTTTTAGCTTGTCAAAAATATGTTGACGACTATATCGAAAACATAACCTTTGAACATGATCCGAAAACACTTATAGCAACAGCTGGAACTGCAACAACAATTGCTCAGATAGCGTTAAACCTTAAACATTATAATTCAGATCAATTAAACGGACATATTTTAAATATTAAAAAGATTGAAGAGATCTATTTGAATATTTTAAGTACACCTATTAATGAGCGTGAATCACTCATCGGAATAGAAAAAGATAGATTAGATTTGATTATTCCTGGAAGCATGTTACTGATCTCTATTATGAAAAAATTTAATTTTGACAACGTGACTGTATCTGATTATGGACTTCGACATGGGGTTGTGATCTCTGCATAGAAAATTATATACCTTAATATAGCTAACCGTAACCTAAATACAATCCATTAAATATAAATTCTAAATAA